>NZ_JBHVFE010000078.1:0-25183 GCF_042801945.1 Kitasatospora sp. NPDC057542 | reverse complement strand
GCCCGATTCCGGCCGAGCGGCCCGCCGCGCCGAACTCACCTAGCGGACACGTCAGTTCCGCGCCGCGAGACCGTTCGACCAGAGGTAGTCGACCTGGCTGCGCTCGTTGCCGTCGGGGTACGGGTTGGTGCAGGACGGGCCGGGGCCGCCGCCCGACATCAGCTCGCTGCACGGCCCGGAGTAGTCGTCGGGCAGACCGAGCACGTGCCCGGTCTCGTGCGCCACCACGCGCAGCGAGCTGTACTGCTGGTTCTGCTGGTAGTCGAGGAAGACGTAGCCGTGGCCGTGCCCGTCGGTGCTGGCGTACGAGCCGCGACTGTCGCTGCCCTCGTAGTACGAGAAGTCGCCGTTGCCGCTGGTCTCCTGGAGCTGGACGTTGCGCTCCGAGCCGTTCCAGATCTGCGCGGCCTGGGATATCTGGCCGGTGAAGGAGGGTGCGTTCGCGGTGTCGTAGGTGACGGTCACGGTCAGCAGCCACGGGTTCGCGGCCTGCCGGGCCTTGGCCGAGGCCATCACGGCCTGGAAGAAGGCCTGGTTGTCCGCGGTCTCCGCGGCCGAACCGGCGTACGTCGAGGGGGTGTAGCCCTGGACGGCCGGGGCGGCGGGGCTGGCCGGGGCCGCGGAGGCGGCGGTGACGGGCAGGGTCGCGAGGCCGGCCGCGAGGGCCAGGCCCAGGGCGGCGGACAGCACGGAACGCTTCATGTGGGGACTCCGGTTTCGGGGTGCGCCGACTCGCCCGGGGCCGGTGGGGGCCGGACCCGGGGACGGCGCACGGTGGGGGCCGCCCCGGCGGTGCCCTGGGCGGGTTGCTGTCCCCCGAGCTTCGACCCGCCCGGGGCCGCCGCGGATGATGCCAACCGGCGATAGCTCCGCCGCATGGCGGCCGGGGTTCGTCGCGCGCCACGCCGGTCGATCCGTCGGCCGGCCCTCCGGCATGCCCTTGAATACCTGTCATGTCCTTGGCGATGAGGTGTGACGGCGTCTATGCTCCGGACGTGGAGCTCGACGTGAGACACCTCCGGGTGCTGTGCGCGATCGCCGACAGCGGCAGCCTCCGCAAGGCCGCGCTCCAGCTCGGCATGACCCAGCCCTCCCTCACCACCCAGCTGCACCGCATCGAACGGGCCATCGGCGGCACCCTGTTCACCCGCGAGCAGACCGGCAGCCGGCCCACCGCGCTCGGCCACTCGGTGCTCTCCCGGGCCCGGCCGGTGATCACCGAGATGGCCGCCCTGGTGGCCGCCGCCCGCCAGGAGGCCAGGGACGCCGCCGGGCCCGGCCGGCAGCGGCGGCTGCGGATCGGCAGCGTCGGCAGCCGGGCGGTCGCGGCCTGGCTGCGCCGGGTCCACGAGCGGCTGCCGGACACCGACACCACCATCCACGTGGACGTCTCGGCCAGCGCACTGCTGCGGATGGTCGCCGCCGACCAGCTGGACGTGGCCTTCGTGTACGAGAGCGAGGGCTTCCCGCTGCGGGTGCCGCCGGACGCCGAGCAGCGGGTGCTGATGGCCCGGGAGCCGCAGTTCGTCGCGCTCGCCGCCGGGCACCCGGCCGCCGCCCGACCGGTCGTCCACCTGGCCGACCTCGCCGAGGACACCTGGATGGTCGACCCGACCGCCGACCACGAGTACGCGGCGATGCGCCGGGTGTTCAGCGAGGCCGGGCTCAACCCCCGGGTGGTGCAGGTGCGGGACAACGCCACCGCCGCCGAACTGGTCGCCTCCGGCGAGGCCGTCCGCCCCTGCCAGCCGACCTCGCTGCCCGGGCCCGGCACGGTGGTCCGCCCGGTGCACGGGGACCCGCTGGCCGTCCGGCTGCTGTTCACCTGGCGTCCACGCGTGCTCAGCCCGCCCGCGCTGGACGCGCTGTACGGCGAACTGCGCGCCGCCTACCTGGATCTGGCCAAGGTCAACCCGGCCTACCTGGCCTGGCTGGCCCGGCACGAGCCGGTGCTGCTGGGGCGGGCCGGCTAGCGGGCGTTCACCCGTCCGCCGGCCGCCCGCCTGCTCTCCCGGCCGTGGATCAGCACGCCCACTGCCACCATCAGCGCGCAGACCAGGCCCGCCGCGAGCACCCCGGAGCCGCCGAGCGCGGTACAGGCCAGCACCAGCGCGGCCCCGGCCGGCGCCACCGCCTGGGCCACCACGCCCCGCTTGGTGTGCCGGGAGTGCAGGAGCCAGACCGTGACCAGGTAGAGCGCGGTGGGCACGGTGACCGTCGCGGTGGCGGCGGTCTCGGAGATGTGCGCCTGGTGCACCGCCGACCCCACCGCCACCTCCAGCCCGGCGCCGATCGCGGCCGCCGAGCCGAACACCAGGTAGTGCCCGTAGCCCCAGACCAGCGCCTGCCGGTTGGACCGCAGGTGCTCGTGGACCGGCCGGGCGAAGTAGATCCACCAGGCCGCGAAGCAGATCAGCAGCCCGCCGACCGCCACCGGCACCAGCCGGCCCAGCTCCTCGTGCTCGTCCACCGCCGACTGCATCGCGACGGTCGCCGCCGCCACCGTCTCGCCGAGCACGATCAGGGTGAACAGCCCGTACCGTTCGGCGATGTGGTGCGGGTGCCAGGAGGTCCGCATTCGCAGCTCGGCGGCCACCGGCACGGCCAGCTCGCACAGCACCCCGATCGGGATGGCGTACGGCCGGGCGCCCTGCGGCAGGAACAGCATCGCCACCCAGCCGACCTGGCAGAGCGTGATCCCCGCCGCGTAGCCCAGCGCGACCCGGCGCGCCACGCCCTGCTCGCCGGCGGCCGCGCGCAGCCACTGGGTGACCATCGCCAGCCGCATCACCACGTAGCCGGCGATCGCCAGTGCCAGGTCCTGGGTGGCGAACAGCCGCGGCACCCCCGCGGCGAGGATCAGCACCCCGGCGATCTGCACCAGCGTGGTGAGCCGGTACGGCACGTCGTCGACGTCGTACGCGGAGGCGAACCAGGTGAAGTTCATCCAGGCCCACCAGATCGCGAAGAAGGCCAGTGCGTAGCCGCGCAGGCCTTCCCCGTAGTGCCCGGCCGCCAGGGAGTGGGCCAGTTCCCGCCCGGCCTGGCCGACCGCGACCACGAAGCAGAGGTCGAAGAAGAGCTCCAGCGGGGTCGCGACCCGGTGCGGCTCGTTCCGGTCGCGCGGGGCCATCCGGCGCACCGGCGGCGGGTCGACGGGGCGTCTGCGGGGCGCCGTGGCGGCGGGGTCAGTGGCCATCGGAGCTGCTCCAAGGTCGGGAGGTGGATCGTCCCGCGCATCCTGACAGTGGCCCGGGCCCGGCGCACGCACCGGCCCGGCACGCGGACCACGCACCGGCGCGGGATGCGCACCGGGCGCCGGCGCGACGTGCGTGACGCACCGACGCGCTCCGGTAGGCCCGCACACCCCGGGCACGGTGGCCCCGAATGTCCCTTTTTTCCTTACCGTCAGCCGCAGTTGACGCTCCGGTGCGCGAACCGGGTGACAGCCCGGCGGGATTCCGGGCGCGCCCCGCGCGCTGCGTCGCGGCCCGCCGCAGCGCCGCTAGATTCTTCCCCGGTTGGAAGAGCGCGGGCCCTGCCGGGCCCCACGACACGGGCGGCCTGCGGGCAACGCGGAAGGTCAAGGCTGGTGGCGGGACAGCGGGGGCGGCAGAGCCGGTCCTCCCGCGCGCGCCACCGGCCTCGTGATCACCGCGCTGCTCGCCAGCGCCTGCCGTGCGGCCCGTCTCGTCTCCGCCGCGGCTACTTCTCCCAGCCGAGCTTGCTGTAGTCCTCCCCGGCGAGGCCGAAGGCCCCGTAGTTGGCCAGGCCCTTGCGGGTCGCCACGACCTCCGGCCGCTGGTAGAGCTCGACGGTGTGGCCGAGCTCCCAGATCTTCGCGTCCGCCTGGTTGTAGAGCTTCGCGGCCTCCGCCGGGTCGACCGTCCCGGCCGCCTTCTTCAGCAAGTCGTCGATCTCCTGGCTGCCCAGGCGCGAGGGGTTGCTGAAGCTGTTGTCGCCCACCGGCAGCCGGAAGTTGGTCAGGCTCTTGGACAGCGGGAAGGAGTCGGTGTTGCGCCAGCTCGCGATCTCGAACTTGCCCGGGTTCACGTACTTGGTGAAGAAGTCGTTGGCGGGCACCTTGTCCAGGCTGACCTTGACGCCGGCCGCCTGCCACATCGCCGCCGCCGCGGTGGCCAGGTCGATCTGCGCCTGCGGGGTGGAGTCGTTGAGCACCCAGTGCAGCTCCAGCGCGCCGCCGTCCTTGGTGCGCGGCTGACCGCTGCCCGCCTCCTTCCAACCCGCCTCGTCCAGCAGCTTCTTGGCGGCGGCCAGGTCGAACTTGGCCCAGTCGCCGGAGGTGTCCTGGTAGCCGGTCTGGTTGGGCATGAAGATGTGGTTGCCGAGCGGCTTGAACTCCACCGGCACCCCGTTGTTGGCGATCTTGATCAGCGCGGAGCGGTCCAGCGCCTTGCCGAGCGCCTGCCGGACCCGCTGGTCCGCCAGCGCGCCGGTGCCGCCGAAGGAGATGTGCACCTCGTCCCAGGGGCTGGCGCTGCGGATCGCGGTGTCCTTGGCGTTCTTGAGCTGCCCGTAGGCGGTGGCGGTGCCGGCCGCGGCGTAGTCGATCTCGTTGTTGAGGTAGGCCTGGGTCGTCGCCGACTGGGACATCACCCGGAAGGTGAGCTTGTCGGCCTTGGCCCTGGTGCCCCACCAGGCCGGGTCCGGGACGAGGGTCAGGGTCTGCGCGGTCTTGTCCGCCGTGCCGACCTTGAACGCGCCCGCGGTGATCGGGATCTTCTCCACCCAGCCCTTGTTGAAGTCGTCCGGGGTGGAGATGCCGGCCGCCGGGATCAGCGGGCGGAACAGGTTCTGCCAGTCGGCGTACGGCTCGGCGAAGGTGACCTTCACCTCGGTCGGGTCGGCGCCCTGCTCGACCGCGGAGATCTGCTCGTAGCCGGACGGGTCGGAGACGTTGTACGCCGGGTCCTTGCCGCCGGCGGTCTGCCAGTCGGCCTTGAAGTCCAGATAGCTCAGCGGCTTGCCGTCCGACCACTTGGCCTTGGGGTTGAGCCTGTAGGTGACCACCTGCGGCGAGGTCGAGGTGACCTTGGCCTCTACCAGGTAGTCGGGGTTGGGCAGGAAGGTGCCGGCGGCGTCCGTGCTGAAGAGCGAGGGCTCCAGGTTGCGCATGATCGTGACCGCGGAGCCGTAGTAACCGTCCACCTGCAACGGGTTCCACTGGGTGATCCACTGGTACAGCGGGAAGCGCACCTCCCCGCCGTCCTTGACCTGGTCCAGCGGCTTGGGGTTGAGGTCGTTGGCGCCCTGTCTCGGCGGCTCGCTCTTGGCCGCGTTGTCGGCCGAGCCTCCCCCGCCCGAGGTGCACGCGGTGGCCGCCAGCGCGACGGCGACGGCGAGGGCGGTCGCCCGGCCGAGGCGACGGGCCGTGGTGGAAGCGTCCATGAGGGTCCCCCTGGTGAGGTCTTCGGTGCGGGAGTCGTGCCGCGCGAGGTGTAGCGGGGCTTGAACGTGGGCAGCCAATTCGGCGCCGGGCGAGCAGAACGTAACAGCGGATCCGGGCCGCCACCAGGGGGAGGAGGGAACACCTGATTCAAAAGTCACACGCGGCAACGCAGTTGCAACACGCCGGCCGTGCGCCGCTGCAACACTCTGACCTGCGCCTTCCCCGACTCCCTTGATCTCCCCACCCCCACCCGCCCCGACCGGGCCCAGAACCGAAAGCCGCCACCCGATGCCCACCAGACGCGTCGGCCCCGCCCCCGCCACCCCGGGCGGCCGTTGATGCTCCGTTACCTGGCGAAGCGACTGAGCTACTACGCGGTGTTGCTGATCGCCGCCGTGTTCCTGGCGTACGCGATATCCGCGACCGCCCTGCAACCACGCACCTACTTCGATGCCAAGGTCCCCCGCCCGGCCGCCGAATCGGTCGAACGCCAGCTCACCGCACTCAACTTGAACGACCGCACCCCGGTCGTCGAACGCTTCGGCCACTGGGCCGGCGGGCTGCTCCACGGCGACCTCGGCCGGACCATCCACGACACCCCGGTCACCGACGACTTCGGCCGCCGGGTCTGGGTCTCGCTGCGACTGCTGCTGATCGGCAGCCTGCTCGGCATCGTCCTCGGCGTCGCCGCCGGGGCCTGGAGCGCCGTGCGCCAGTACCGGATCTCCGACCGGCTGCTCACCGTGCTGTCCTTCGTGCTGCTCTCCACCCCGGTCTTCCTGGTCGCGCTGTTCCTCAAGAACGGCGCCATCGCCGCCAAGGACGCGGCCGGCCACGACGTCGTCCCGTTCACCGGATACGAGACCCCCGGGCTCACCGGCGGCCTCGGCACCCATCTCGCCGACTGGGCGCTGCACCTGCTGCTGCCCACCATCTCGCTGGCGCTCGGCGGCCTCGCCACCTACAGCCGCTACCAGCGCGGCACCATGCTCGACGTACTCGGCTCCGACTACCTGCGCACCGCCGAGGCCAAGGGGCTCACCCGCCGGCAGGCGCTGCTCCGGCACGGGCTGCGCACCGCCGTGATCCCGATGTCGACCATGTTCGCCTACAGCTTCCTGGGTATCTTCACCGGCGCGATCTTCACCGAGACAATCTTCGGCTGGCACGGCATGGGCGAGTGGCTGATCCAGTCGATCAACGAACAGGACGTCAACTCCGTGGTGGCCGTCAACCTGTTCACCGCCGTCGTCGTCCTCGCCTCCGGCTTCCTCGCCGACACCCTGCACGCCGCCCTCGACCCGCGCGTGCGGTCCTGACCGGAGGAGACCCGAGATGACCACCACCGTCGCCGAGCCCTCCGCCGCAGCCACCGCCCCCCGGACCACCGGCCGGGGACGGCTCGTCCTCACCCGGCTGCTCGCCGCCCGCGGCGCCGTCACCGGGGCCGTCATCGTCCTGCTGCTGTTCGCGCTCGCCTTCGGCGGCCCGCACCTCACGCCCTGGGACTACGCCGCCCCCGACTTCTCCGCGCTGCACCAACCCCCCTCCACCGAGCACTGGTTCGGCACCAACGGGGTCGGCCAGGACGTGTTCGCGCAGACCGTCCGCGGGCTGCAGAAGTCGCTGGTCATCGGCCTGCTGGTGGCGCTGTTCTCCACCGTGCTGGCCTCGCTGGTCGGCGCCTGCGCCGGCTACTTCGGCGGCTGGGCCGACCGGTCGCTGATGTTCCTGGTGGACCTGCTGCTGGTCTTCCCCAGCTTCCTGATCATCACCATCGTCTCGTCCCGACTGAAGAGCGCCGGCTGGATCGCCTTCGTGCTGCTGCTCGCGCTGTTCAACTGGATGATCACCGCCCGGGTGGTCCGCTCGATGACGATCTCCCTGCGCGAACGCGAATTCGTCCGCGCCGCACGGTTCATGGGGGTCCGGCCGCTGCGGATCATCAGCCGGCACATCCTGCCGAACGTCGCCTCCTTCCTCATCATCGACGCCACCATCGCAGTCGGCGGCGCCGTGATGAGCGAGACCGCGCTGTCCTACTTCGGCTTCGGGGTCAAGGCGCCGGACGTCTCGCTCGGCACCCTGCTCGCCGCCGGGACCAGCGAGGCCCCGGTGTTCCCCTGGCTGTTCTACTTCGCCGCCGGGCTGCTGGTGGTCTTCGTCCTCGCCGTCAACCTGATCGGGGACGGGCTGCGCGACGCCCTCGACCCCACCTCCGGGGCCGCGCCCCGCCGTTCCCGTAGGAAGCGCCCGTGACCACCACCGTCGAAACCCCGCTGCTCGCCGTCCGGGACCTGCGGGTGGACTTCGCCGGGCCCGACGGCCCGGTCCCGGCCGTCCGCGGGGTGGACCTCACCCTGCGGCGCGGCGAGACCCTCGGCATCGTCGGCGAATCCGGCTCCGGGAAGTCCGTCACCGCACTGTCCGTGCTCGGGCTGCTGCCCGGCACCGCGAGCGTCAGCGGCTCGGTACGGCTGGAGGGACGGGAACTGGTCGGGCTGCCGGGCCGGGAACTCGCCGCGATCCGCGGCCGCCGGATCGCCATGGTCTTCCAGGACCCGCTCTCCGCCTTCACCCCGGTCTACCGGATCGGCGACCAGATCGCCGAGGCGGTCCGCATCCACCAGCGGGTGGACAAGGCCGCCGCGCGGCGCCGGGCCGCCGAACTCCTCGACCTGGTCGGCATCCCGGCGCCCGACCGGGCCCTGGACAGCTTCCCGCACGAGTTCTCCGGCGGCATGCGCCAGCGCGCGATGATCGCCATGGCGGTCGCCAACGAGCCCGACATCCTGCTCGCCGACGAGCCCACCACCGCGCTCGACGTCACCATCCAGGCCCAGGTGCTGGACGTGCTGCGCACCGCCCAGCGGGAGACCGGCGCGGCCCTCGTCCTGGTCAGCCACGACCTCGGGGTGATCGCCGGAACGGCCGACCGGGTCGCGGTGATGTACGCCGGGCGGGTGGTCGAGACGGCCGGGGTGGACGAGCTGTTCGCGGCCCCGCGCCACCCCTACTCGCTCGGCCTGATCGGCGCGCTGCCCCGGCTGGACGGGCGCGGCGGTCCGCTCGTGCCGATCCCCGGCACCCCGGCGCCGATGGCCGAACTGCCGGCGGGCTGCCCCTTCGCGCCGCGCTGCCCGCTGGCGGAGGAGCGCTGCTCCGCGGCCGAGCCCGCCCTGGAGGGGGCGGACGGCCACCGGTCGGCGTGCGTACGGTCGGCGGAACTCGCCGAGCGGCGGCCCGCGCCGGCCGAGGTCTACCCCGTCCCGGAGCTGCCCGCCGCCGTCGGCCCCGGCGACCGCGCCGCCCTGGCACCGGTGCTGTCGGTGAGCGGCCTCGGAAAGACCTTCCCGCTCCTCAAGGGCACGGTGTTCAAGCGCAAGGTCGGCGAGGTCTACGCGGTGGACGGCGTCGACCTGGACCTGCGGGAGGGCGAGACCCTCGGCCTGGTCGGGGAGTCCGGCTCCGGCAAGTCCACCACGCTGTTCGAACTGCTGCGGCTCGGTGCCCCGGAGACCGGCCGGATCGAACTGCTCGGCCGGGACACCGCGACGCTCACCCGGGCCGAGGCCCACCGCCTCCGCGCCCAGGTGCAGATCGTCTTCCAGGACCCGATGGCCAGCCTCGACCCCCGCATGCCGGTCGGTGACATCGTCGCCGAACCGCTGCTCGCCCAGCGCACCCCGCGCGAGGAGACCGCCCGCCGGGTGCCCGAGCTGCTGCGCCAGGTCGGCCTCGACCCGGAGCACGCCGACCGCTACCCGCACCAGTTCTCCGGCGGCCAGCGCCAGCGCGTCTCGATCGCCCGGGCGCTCGCCGTCCGGCCCAGGCTGCTGGTGCTGGACGAACCGGTCTCCGCGCTGGACGTCTCCATCCAGGCCGGGGTGCTCAACCTGCTCCAGACGCTCAAGGCCGAGCTGGGCCTGTCCTACCTGTTCGTCTCGCACGACCTCTCGGTGATCCGGCACCTCGCCGACCGGGTCAGCGTGATGTACCTCGGCCGGACGGTCGAGCAGGGCGAGGTCTCCGCCGTCTTCGACCGCCCCCGCCACCCGTACACCCGCGCCCTGCTCTCCGCCGTCCCGCTCCCCGACCCCGCCGCCGAGCGCGCCCGCGACCGTGTCCTGCTGGCCGGCGACCCTCCCCCGCCCACCGAGCGCCGCACCGGCTGCGTATTCCGCACCCGTTGCCCGCGCTACGCCGGGCTCACGGCCCCGGCGGACCGGGCCCGCTGCGAGCAGGAGCGGCCGGCCCTGGTCGGCGGCGCGCAGGGGGCGGACCACCAGGCGGCCTGCCACCACCCGGAGCCGACGGCCGGAGGCGGTCGCGCACAGTAACCATTCGAACGCGATTCGGTGGATCGGGTCGGCGCCGTGTAAAGTCTTCGACGTCAGCAAGCGCCGCTAGCTCAGTTGGTTAGAGCAGCTGACTCTTAATCAGCGGGTCCGGGGTTCGAGTCCCTGGCGGCGCACATGGCAAGGTCTCAGGCCGTCCACTCCGGTGGGCGGCCTGAGGCGTTTTCCGGATGCGGAATGCTGGTCCCCGTGACGACCCCTTCCGACACCCGTCCTCTCCCCGAGGAACTGATGCTGCTGTGCGCCCACCCGAAGTCCGGGCGCTTCCGGGCCCCGGTCAGCGAGTTCCAGCACGTGGTCGCCGGCGCCGTCCTCGCCGAGCTGCTGCTGGCCGGCGCGATCACCGTCGACAAGCACCACATCACCGGCTACCAGCCCTTCGGTGCGCGGGACGAGGTCGAGGCCGGGGTGCTGGCCCGACTGGAGGGCAAGGGCAAGAGCCGGTTCCGGCCCCTGCTCGACCGGGCGATCACCCGGGTACCGGACCCGCCCGGGTACCGGTTCCACCTCGACCGCCTGGTCGAGCAGGGGTGCTACACGGTGGAGGAGAAACACTTCCTCGGCCTGCCCTGGCGAAGCCACCTGCTGACCCGGCCCGAGCTCGGGCAGCAGATCGCCGCGCGGGTGGCGGCCACCCTGTCGGATCCCCGGGGCGGGGACGGTCGGCCGGCGGCCGAGCGGGACCGGCAGCTGGCCGGTCTGATCGGCGTCGCCGGCCTGGAGCACCGCCTCTACCCCGGTCGGCCCGGCGCCCTGGTCAGGCGCGCCGTACGGAAGGCGGCGTGGGAGCTGCCCATCCCGCAGGCGGTCCGGCGGGTCGGCTCCAGCAACTGAGCCCGGGGGCGGGCGCTGCGGGCGTCCCGGGCCCGCCCGCGGTGCCTCAGCCGTGCCTCAGTGGCGGCTCAGTGGGTGTCGAGCACGGCCGAAGCCACCGCGTCCGGGCGGTCGAACATCACCAGGTGCCCGGCCGGGGCGGCGGTGCGGAAGTCCCCCCCGAGCAGCGCCGCCAGCTCCCGCTGCCGGGCCAGCCAGTCCTCGGTGCCGCGGGTCCGGCAGCCGTCGTCGGCGGCCAGCACGGTGACCGGCAGGTCCTCGGCCAGCGGCCGGCTGCGCCGCAGCTCGTCCAGCTCCGCGGCCGTGTCGAGGTAGCGGCCGTTCTCCCGCAGCAGCGCGCGCAGGGCCCGCCCGGTGCGGTAGCAGTGCCGGACCAGTGGCGCCGGGGCGAGGTCCTCGCGGCGGACGGTGGACATCCGGGCCGTGGCCCGGCGGACGGTCGGGCCGAGCAGGTAGGGCACGGCGAGGGCGGTGGCGACGCCGGCCACCGCCCGGGCCGCCAGGTCGCGCGCACCGGGCGCCGGGTACGGGCGGGCCGCCGCCTCCACACTGCCGTCCACCAGCACCAGCCCGGCGGTCCGCTCGGGGTGCAGCCGGGCGAAGGCCTCGACGTGGAAGCCCGCGAGCGAGTGGCCGACCACGGTGCAGGGCTCGCGCAGCCCGAGGCCGTCGAGCACCGCCCGTATGCGCCCGGCCTCGCCGGCCGCCGTCGGTGAGGGCCGCCCGGCGGCGGGCTCGGCGGCGCTCAGTCCGTAACCGGGTCGGTCGAAGCGGACCACGGTGCGGTAGGGCGTGAGGAAGGGGACGACCAGGTCCCAGTCGAACCAGCTGCTGCCGAGGCCGCCGGAGAGCAGGCAGACCGGGCCGCTGCCCTCGGTGCGGACGTGCAGCGGGACGCCGTCGATGCGCAGGAAGCGCGCCCGGCCGCCGGTCTCCGCCCCGGGGGTGCTCATGCCGGCCTCCGTTCCGGGAGCGGCCCGGCCGGCCAGGCGGAGCGGGCGACGCCCAGGGCCAGCAGGCCAAGCCAGAGCGCGGCCAGCAGCACCTGCAGCCGCTGGCCGGCCCCGAGCGCCCAGGTGCCGTGTCCGGCCTGGAAGGCGGCGATCGAGGCGAGGCTCCAGCCGGTGGCGAGCAGCTCGGCGCCCAGCAGCCAGGACCCGAACCGGCGCACCGGCGACCACCAGCGGTAGCGCCGGGCGGCCACGGTGAGCGAGACCAGCGCGGTGAGTGCACCGGCCATGGCGAGGCTGCTGGTGACGGCGTGCGCGGTGTGGGTGGCGGGGACCAGCCCGGCGGTCTCCCGGGCGGCGCACATCTCGTCGCTGGTGGGTGCGCAGCTGAGCGGCAGCCGGGAGTCGGCGGCGGTCGCGGCGCCGAACACGGCCAGCGCGGACCAGCCGACCGACGCCCAGCGGTTGCGGCGGAAGGACCCGGCCGGCCCGGCGGCGAGGGCGGTGCCGGCGGCGGCGAGCAGGCAGAGCCCGGCGGCCAGGTCGGTGGCCCGGAACAGGCCGCCCAGCGGCTGGTCCTCGGCGGCGAGTTCGCTGATGTACGCCTGCACCGGGTCGAGCCCGGTGCTCAGCACGACCTCCAGCACCCAGGCGGTGTACGCCACGGCGCTGAGCAGCAGCAGGGTGGCGACCGCCGTCCGCGCGGTGCGGTGTCCCGAGCTGCCGCTTCCCGGTCTGCCGGGTCGTGCTCGGGGGTGTCCTGGCTGGAGGCTGGGCACCGCTCCACCCTAACCAGCGGCGAACTCCAGCCCAACCGGAAGGAAAGGGACGGATCGGGCGGCCGCGTCCGGGGTGGTTCGAGGCATCCCTCGGAACCGTGTATTGTTTTCCAGGTCAGCAGGCGCCGCTAGCTCAGTTGGTTAGAGCAGCTGACTCTTAATCAGCGGGTCCGGGGTTCGAGTCCCTGGCGGCGCACAGACAGTTGGGGAGCCTCTCGCAGCAGCGAGGGGCTCCCCGATTTTTTGGCCTCCGACGTCCGTTTTGCGTGTGATGTCGGTCTCGATTGGCGATCCGCCGGAGCCATCCGGCCCGTTCTGCTCGTCCAGGGCAGTAGAACCGGAATCGGGACAAAGGTCCCCAACCGCCGATGTCCCCGTCCGTGCAGGCTGCTTCGACGCCCGCAGGAAAGGCCGCGCTTTGTCCAGAAACGTCCAGAGCGGCCGTCGCACGCCGTCGATCAGCCTCCGCCCGGTCAAGCGGTTCAAGCGCTCCGCCGGCCCGGTCGGCGGGCCCGGCGGCTCCGGCGGCAGGAAGCCGCGCCGTCCCGGGCGCACCGGCTGGCGCCGGCTGATACCCACCTGGCGGATGACCCTGCTCGGCTTCGGCTCGGCACTGCTGCTCGGCATCGGCCTGTTCGCGCTGGGGATCGCCCTGGTGAAGGTGCCGGACGCGCACGCCGCCGCGACCGCCCAGAGCAACACCTGGCTCTACTCGGACGGTTCGGTGCTCACCCGCACCGGCCAGACCAACCGGCAGAACGTCTCCCTGGACAAGGTCTCCCCCGCCGCCCAGCACGCCGCGCTGGCCGCCGAGGACCGGAACTTCTACAACGAGGGCGCGGTCAACGTCCAGGGCCTGGTCCGGGCCGCGGTCAACACCGCCAAGGGCGAGGGCACCCAGGGCGGCTCCACCATCACCCAGCAGTACGTGAAGAACACGTACCTGAGCCAGAAGCAGTCGATCACCCGCAAGGTGAAGGAACTGTTCATCGCCATCAAGGTGGACGCCACCGAGAGCAAGGACGAGATCCTCTCCGGCTACCTGAACACGTCCTACTACGGCCGCGGCGCCTACGGCATCCAGGCCGCCTCCCAGGCGTACTTCGGCATCGACGCGTCCGCCCTGAACCCCGCCCAGGGCGCCTACCTGGCCACTCTGCTGAACGCGCCGAGCGCCTACGACGTCGCCACCGCGACCGCGACGGGCAAGCAGAACGCCGTCAACCGCTGGAACTACGTGCTCGACGGCATGGTCAAGGAGGGCTGGCTCTCCGCGGACGAGCGGGCCGGGACCACCTTCCCGGACGTCCGGGACCCCCAGCCCAACCCGGGCCTGTCCGGCCAGGCGGGCTACCTGGTCGACGCGGCCACCCAGTACCTCACCTCCAGCGGGGTGATCAGCGAGACCGAGCTGGCCAAGGGCGGCTACACGATCAAGCTGAGCATCGACCCGGCCCGCCAGCAGGCCCTCCAGGACTCCGTCCAGGCCCAGCTGCGCGACACCCTGAACCCGGACAAGCGGAAGGCGGACGCGGCCGCCCAGGCCGGCGCCGCCTCCGTGGACCCGAAGACCGGCGCGGTCGTCGCGCTGTACGGCGGCGTCGACTACGTGAAGCACTACGTCGACAACGCCACCCGGCGCGACTACCAGGCCGGCTCGACCTTCAAGGCGATCGCGCTGGCCGCCGCCTTCGAGAACGACGCCAAGACCCAGGACGGCCGCACCGTCACCCCGCGCACGGTCTACGACGGCACCAGCGGCCGGAAGGTCCGCGGCGGCAAGGGCACCCCGTACGCGCCGCCGAACGAGGGCGACAAGAGCTACGGCCAGATCACCCTGCAGCAGGCCACCGACTGGTCGGTCAACTCCGCGTTCGCGCAGCTCGCGCAGGACACCGGGCTGCAGAAGGTCAAGGACACCGGCATCGCGCTGGGCCTGCCCGGCAACACCCCGGGGCTCGACGCGGTACCCTCCATCCCGCTGGGCGCGGCCACCCCGAGCGTGCTCGACATGGCCGGTGTGTACGCCACGCTGGACAACGGCGGCAAGCAGATCACCCCGTGGCTGGTGCAGTCGGTGGACCGCGAGGGCGAGGCCGTGGCGCTGCCCGCGCACAAGACCACCCAGGCGATCAGCGCGGACACCGCCAACCAGGTCACCTCGATGCTCCAGGGCGTGGTGAACGACCCGGGCGGCACCGGCTGGCGGGCGAAGGCGCTCGGCCGCCCGGCGGCGGGCAAGACCGGCACCACCGACGACCAGAAGTCCGTCTGGTTCGTGGGCTACACCCCCGAGCTGGTCACCTCGGTCGCCCTGTTCGGCCAGGACCCGGGCAACGGCTCCCAGGTCAGCCTGAGCGGCGTCGGCGGCATCGACGGCGCGGCGGGCGGCCAGTACCCGGCCCAGATCTGGACCAGCTACATGAAGGCCGCGCTCAAGGGCCAGCCGGTCGGTGACTTCCCGACCCCGGCCGACGGCGACTTCTCGGGTGCGGCCGACCTGCCGACCGCCCCGAGCGCGCCGAGCAGCACCCCGTCGACGGGCGCCCCCACCGGCGCGCCGAGCACCGGCCCCACCATGGCGCCGGGAGACGGCTCCGGTTCGATCCCGTCGGGCGGCACCGACGGCGGCGCGACCACCGCTCCGACGGCTCCGCCGACCACCCAGCCCAGCACCCAGCCCACCCGGCCGCCCCGGCCCACCTCGCGGCCGACGCCGACCACGCAGCCGACCACGGCCCCGACCACGCAGCCGACCGCCCCGCCCGTGGGCGGGCCGGACACGCTGACGGGGGCAGGCGCCTCGTCCGGCTCCAGGGGCTGACGGTCCGGGGCCGGCGGGGGGGTACCCGGGACGCCGTCCGGGATCGGGTGAGTGCGCCACTCCGCACCGGTGAGTGCGCCACTCCGCACAGTTGAGAGCAGGACCAAACGACGGAATGGCGCCTTACCCGGTCATCGGCACGGCTGTCACAATGCGGCGGTGTACAGATCAACGGCCTCGCCCACCCTCCCTTCGGGCAGAACCCTCGGCCTCGGCCTCGCGCTGGTCTCCGCATTCGCCTTCGGCGGCTCCGGCACCGCGGCCAAGCCACTGATAGAGGCCGGGCTCTCCCCTCTGCACGTGGTGTGGCTCCGGGTCACCGGGGCGGCGGTGGCACTCCTCCCGATCGCCTACCGGCACCGGGACGCCGTACTGCGCCGCCCCGGCCTGCTGCTCGGTTTCGGCCTGATCGCCGTGGCGGGCGTCCAGGCCTGCTACTTCGCGGCGATCTCCCGCATCCCGGTCGGCGTCGCCCTGCTCATCGAGTACCTCGGGCCGCCGCTGCTGCTCGGCTACGTCAGGTTCGTCCAGCGCAAGCCGATCACCCGCGGCGCCGCCATCGGCGCCGGCGTCGCGGTGGCCGGACTGGCCTGCGTGGTCGAGTTCTGGAACGGTCTGAGCTTCGACGTGCTGGGCGTGCTGTTCGCCCTCGGCGCGGCCTGCTGCCAGGTCGGCTACTTCGTGCTCGCCGACGCCGGCCGGCGCGGCGACCGCCCGGTCGACCCGCTCGCCGTCAGCGCGTTCGGACTGCTCGTCGGCGCCGTGCTGCTCACCGCCCTCACCCGCCCGTGGCAGGCCGACTGGAGCCGGCTCGGCGGGTCGGTGGTGATGAACGGGCACACCCTGCCCGCCTTCCTCCCGGCCGCGTGGATGGTCCTGATCGCCACCGTGCTCGCCTATCTGACCGGCGTGATCGCGGTCGGCCACCTCTCGCCGCCGATCGCCGGGGTGGTCGCCAACCTGGAGGCGGTGGTCGCCGCCGTGGCGGCCTGGGTGCTGCTCGGCGAGCACCTCGGGCTGCCGCAGATCGCGGGCGGCCTGCTGGTGCTGACCGGCGCCTTCGCGGCGCAGGCGAGCAAGCCCGCGCAGGCGGGTGCGGGTTCGCCGGCCGACGGCCGTGGAACTGCCGAACCTGGAACCGTCGAGCCGGGAGCTGCCGAAGCCGGGGCTCCCGGCCCGGTGACCGCCGAGCGTGGGGTCAGCGGCCGGTCCAGCCGAACCAGTCGAAGTGATTGAGCGGCCACACGACGGCCGACACCGGGCCGACCACGTTGTCCACCGGCACGGCACCGCCACCCTGGCCGTGCTGGTGGTAGCGGGAGTCCGACGAGTCGCTGCGGTGGTCGCCCTCGACCCAGACGTAGCCCGAGGGCACCTTCACCGGCCCGAAGTCCAGCCCGGCGCAGGAGTCGTCCCCGGGGTGCAGGTACGGCTCGTCGACCTTCCGCCCGTCGACGGTCAGCGTGGTGCCCTCGCACTGCACGGTCTGGCCACCGGTCGCGATGACCCGCTTGACCAGGTAGTTGTCGTCCTTCGGCGGCACCAGACCGACGAAGCTGAGCGCCGAGCTCACGGCGTTGGTGAACGGGTTCGGGTCGGCGGGCTGCGGCGGCAGCCAGCCCCCCGGGTCCTTGAACACCACCGGCTGCCCCGGCTCCGGCTCCCAGCCGGTCAGCGGCGCCAGCTTGTTCACCCCGACCCGGTCGCCGATCCGCAGGGTGTTCTCCATCGAGCCGGACGGGATGGTGAACACCTGGAACAGACAGGTCTTGATCAGCAGCGCGACCACCAGGCCGACCGCCGCCATCACCGGCAGCTCGATCCACCACGGCCTGGGCTGCCGGCCCGGGCGGCCCGCCTTGCGGCCGCGCGAACCGCGCGCCCGGCGGCGGGCCTCGGCGCGGCCGCCCGACACCCCATGGGCGTTCGACGCGGAAACGCTGGGGGCTCCGCTGGGCGTTTCGGGCAGGTTCACCGCCATCGTCGCTGCTCCACCTCTCCGGCTGGGGGAAACCTGCACGCTACGCCAACCGTGGAGCCTGGCGAAATCGGTCATTTAGCCTCCGCCGACATCACCGGGTGTCCCGGGGGGGCCGCTCGGGGCCCGTCCGGGGAGCGCCCGGGGACCGGCCCGGGAGTCGCTCCGTCTTCGGGCGCGGCCCCCGGGCCCGGGGCTCAGGCGCGGGCGATGGCCTCGTGGTGGCGGATGACCTCGGCGATGATGAAGTTCAGGAACTTCTCCGCGAAGACCGGGTCCAGCTTCGCCCCCGCCGCCAGCTCCCGCAGCCGCTTGATCTGGGCCCGCTCGCGCGCCGGGTCGGCCGGCGGCAGCTTGTGCTCGGCCTTGAGCCGGCCGACCCGCTGGGTCGCCTTGAAGCGCTCGGCCAGCATGTGGACCACCGCGGCGTCGATGTTGTCGATGCTCTCGCGCAGGCTGGTCAGCTCGGCCCGTACGGCGTCGTCGATCCCCTCGGGCAGACTGGCGTCGGGGGTCGTGGAGTGGTCCGTCATCGGGGCGGCTCCCGGTGTCTGGAGTGGGCGCCCGACCGTACGGCGGCCGGGCTCGGGCCCGGGCAAATCTAACAGGGCCCCCACTCCGGCCCCGCACCGCCGAACGGAACCGTCCACGATCCGGACAGCGGCACGGAACCGCCGCCGCACGCCGCACCCCGCCCGACCGCCGCGGCGTGACGCGCCGGACCAGCGCGGCGCAACGCACCCGACCGCTGCGGCGCACACCGGACCGGAGAGGGCTCTGCCCGTAGGCTGGGGTGCGCATGACCGAAAGTGACCGCTCGAACACTCCCTCGGCAGTGCAGCAGGCAATGCAGCAGTCCCCAGTGATGGAGGTACCGATCGTGGCAACCACCCGCACCGCCCGTACGGCCTGGAAGGGCAACCTCGTCGCCGGCCAGGGCCAGGTGACCTTCGAAACGTCCGGGATCGGCACGTTCCCGGTGTCCTGGCCCTCCCGCGCCGAGCAGGCCAACGGCAAGACCAGCCCGGAGGAGCTCATCGCCGGCGCCCACTCGGCGTGCTTCTCGATGGCGCTCTCCCACGGCCTCACCGGGGCCGGCACCCCGCCCACCACCCTGGAGACCCAGGCCGACGTCACCTTCCAGCCGGGCGAAGGGATCACTGGCATCCACCTGACCGTCACCGGCGACGTGCCGGGCCTGGACGAGGCCGGCTTCGTCCAGGCCGCCGAGGAGGCCAAGGCCAACTGTCCGGTCAGCAAGGCCCTGGCCGGCACCACCATCACGCTCACCGCCAAGCTGGCCTGAGCCGCCCCCCTCCTCCTCCTTTCTCCGCCGCCCCTTCCGGCTCCTTCCGCCCCTCCGCTCCCGGCCTGCTCCGCTCCGCTTCCGGCGCGCGACCGGCGCCCAGGGGCGCGGCTTCGGCGCACGCGCCCCCGGTGCACATCATGTGATGTGCACCGGGGGCGTCTGCACGTACCGCCATTCATGATCACAAAGCGGGCGAATCACTCTGGCGGCGGTCACCGCGCGTTGCCGTCGCGGCCTATGATCGGCCGCAGCGCCCTGTCCTTCAGGCGGGTCCCCGCGCACCGGCGCCCCACGACGGGCGGCCCCGCAGCGGACCGACTCCGAGGACCGCGACAGAGTGCGGAGCCGGCCGCTAGGTCCCGACTGGCCGGCCGAACCATCGTCAAGCGTCAGCAGCGGACGGGAGCATGCCGTGCCGGGCCAGAACGAGGGGGCCGACGCACACCACCCGGGCGTGCGGCACGAGGAATCACCGCGCCGCCGCCACCTCGCCTCGCCGGTCCTGGAACCGGCCTCCGGATCCGCGGGCGGCCCCGTCGGCGGATCGGTCTCCGGACCGGCCCCTGGAGCCGCCGCCCTCAGCACCTGCGGAACGCTGGCGGAGCCCGAGCTGCTGCTCTGCCCCACCTGCTCGGCCCCGCTCACCGGCGACGCCCACCGGGGCCGGGGACTCATCGGCAACGGCCCGGCGGACGGCGGCACCGGCCTGGAGAACGTCGGCACCGACCGGCTGCTGGCCGCGCTGCGGGCCAGCGAGTCCCGCTTCCGGGCCGCCTTCTGCGACGCCGTCATCGGCATGGCCCTGATCGATGCCGATGACCGGATCATCGAGGTCAACCCCGCCTTCGCCGCCCTGATCGGACGGAGCGTCGGCGAACTGGTCCGCACTCACCTGCACGAGATCATCGACCCGGAGGGCATGCCGGACCGGCTCTTCTCCGAACTCGTCCGCGGGGAGCGGGAACGGTTCCGCGTGGAGAAGCAGCTCAAGCACCGCGAGGGCCACACGGTCTGGAGCAAAGTCACCGTCTCGCTGATCCGGGACGGTGCCGGGGAGCCGCTCTACACCCTCGCGCTGGTGGAGGACATCACCGAGCAGCGCCGGCTCGGCGACCGGCTGGAGTACCAGGCCCTGCACGACCCGCTGACCCGGCTGCCCAACCGGGCCTACTTCTTCGAACGGCTCGACGCCGCCTGCCTCGCCCCGACCGACCAGCCGGGCCCGGTCGAGTCCTCGGACGAACGCCGGGTGGGGGTCTGCTACCTGGACCTCGACGGCTTCGCGGCGATCAACGAGGCACTCGGCCACCACATCGGCGACCAGCTGCTGACCGCCGTCGCCACCCGGCTGCGACGCGGGTTCGACGGCCGAGACACCCACCTGGTGGCCCGGATGGGCGGCGACGAGTTCGCCGTCCTGGTCACCGACAGCCTGGGCAGCGAGCAACTGACCGAGCTCGCCACCCGGATCCTGGAGGTGCTGGAACGTCCCTTCGACGTCGCCGGGCACCGGCTGGTGATCACCGCCAGCGTGGGCGTGGTCGAGCGGTCCGTGCACGAGACCACCCCGACCGACCTGGTCAAGGACGCCGACGCCACGCTCTACTGGTCCAAGGCCGACGGCCGCGCCCGCTGGACCCTCTACGACCCGGACCGCGGCGCCCACCAGCTCACCCGGCAGCTGCTCGCCACCGCGCTGCGCCCCGCCCTGGAACGCGGTGAGTTCACCATCGAGTACCAGCCGCTGGTCGGCCTGGCCGACGGCACCGTACACGGCGCGGAGGCGCTGGTCCGCTGGCGCCACCCCCGCTACGGGACGCTCTCCCCGGACCGCTTCATCCCGCTCGCCGAGGAGACCGGCGCGATCGTGCCGCTCGGGACCTGGGTGCTGGAGGAGTCCTGCCGCCAGGCCCGGCAGTGGCTCACCGAGTTCCCCGAGACCGAGACCTTCGTGAGCGTCAACCTGGCCGCCCGCCAGATCTGGGACTCCGACATCGTCGCCGACGTCGCCCGGGCCCTCGAACGCACCGGCCTGCCGGCCCGGCTCCTCCAGCTGGAGATCACCGAGAGCGCCCTGCTCGGCCCCGGCGGCCGCCCCCTCCAGGCCCTCCAGGCGCTCGCCGACATGGGCGTGCGGATCGCGATCGACGACTTCGGCACCGGCTACTCCAACCTGGCCTACCTCTCCCGGCTGCCGGTGCACGTGCTCAAGCTGGACGGCACCTTCATCGAGGGCTTCCGCGAGCCCGCCCCGGCGGACCGCCCCGGCCTCCCGGAGCTCGGCTCCCGACGCAGCGACGCGGACGAGCAGATCGTCGGCGCGATGGTGCAGCTCGCCCACACCCTCGGCCTGACCGTCACCGCCGAGGGCATCGAGAGCGCCGCCCAGGCCGAGCGGCTGCGCCTGACCGGCTGCGACACCGCCCAGGGCTGGTACTTCGCCCGCCCCGGCGAGGCCGAGCTGGTCGCGGCCATACTCCGCGAGGGCCGCCCCGCCCCGGACGGCCGGTAGCCGCGGGGCCGGGACGGAGCGGGGCAGGCCGGTGGGCCGTCAGTCCCGATGGCCGGTCAGGCCGTCGCGGTCAGGCCGTCGCCGTCAGGCCGTACGCCTCGGCGATCAGGCCGTACGAACGCAGGCGGGCCTCGTGGCCGTGGATGTGCGAGGTGACCATCAGCTCGTCCACGCCGGTCCGCTTGCGCAGGGCCTCCAGGCCGTCGGCGACCCGGCCCGGGTCACCGAGCACGACGTTGTCGAGCCAGCTGTCGATGAAGTCCGCCTCGACCGGGCTGTACGGGTACTGCTCGGCCTCCTCCGGGGTGGGGATCGGGCCGGGGTTGCCGCGCCGCAGGCGGAGCATGCCGAGGGCTGCCGAGCGGGCGAGCCGCCGGGCCGAGGGCTCGTCGTCGGCGGCGACCGCGCTCACGCCGATCAGCGCGTACGGCTCGGCGAGCACGGCGGAGGGGCGGAACGACGACCGGTAGAGGTCCAGCGCCGGGATGGTGTTGGCGCTGCTGAAGTGGTGGGCGAAGGCGAACGGGAGGCCGAGGCGGCCCGCCAGCTGGGCGCTGAAGCCGGAGGAGCCGAGCAGCCAGACCGGCGGGCGGCCCTCGCCCTTGGGGACGGCGCTCAACCGGGCGTACGGGTGGCCGTCCGGGAAGTCGCCGTCGAGGAAGTGGGTCAGCTCGGCGAGTTGCTGCGGGAAGTCGTCCGCGCCTTCGGCGAGCCCGCGGCGCAGCGCCCGGGCGGTGGCCGGGTCGGTGCCGGGGGCGCGGCCGAGTCCGAGGTCGATCCGCCCGGGGTGCAGGGCCTCCAGCAGGCCGAACTGCTCGGCGACGGCCAGCGGGGCGTGGTTGGGGAGCATGACGCCACCCGAGCCGAGCCGCAGCGTCGTGGTGTTGGCCCCGAGGTGGGCGAGCAGGACGGCGGGGGTGGAGCTGGCCACCCCGGGCATGCCGTGGTGCTCGGCCACCCAGAAGCGGTGGTAGCCCCACTGCTCGGCCCGACGGGCCAGCTCGGTGGTGGCGGCGAGGGCCTCGGCCGGCGTGTAGCCGACGCCGACGGTGGCCAGGTCGAGGATCGAGAGCGGAGCGGGCGCCGTTCCGCGGGCGGCGCCCCGGATCGCCGCGCCGACCGTCGGCCCGTCCCCGCGCTGCTGCTGGTCCTCGGTGGTCATCCCGTCCGCCCTCCTGGCTGCCGTCCTTGAGCCGGCCGTCGTGGGCGACCGCGCGGTCCCGGGTGGCCCGCCGGTCGCTGTCGCCGACCGGGGTCAACCACGGCCGGGGGCTCGCTGTTCCCGCCTCCGGGGTGTCGTCCGGCCACGGTCCAGGCGGGTTTCGGCCATTCCGGACGGAAGTCCGACCGAACGCCCGGTTGACGGAGAGCCAGCGGGCGAACACGGTTGGCGACTTCCCGCCAGCGCCGGAAGTCGCCAACGTCAGGACTCGCGACAGGGGGCCGGCGTCCGGCAGGCTGGGGCTCAGGAGCGGGCCACCGAACGGGATCCGCACTCCACCAGCAAGATCGTCGGGCTGGACCAGCACTGGACGATCACTGCGAGCCCTCGGCGCGGCACCCCGCCCCGGGGGCTCGTTCCGGTTGCGGCGCCCCTCCCCCGCCCGGGCGCCCCTCGCCCCGGCCGGCCCGGGCCCGCGGTTCGCCACCTCGGGGCGCGGCCGGAATCAGTGGCCGTGACCCCTGCCATACCGGGGTGCTTCATGGCATGAAAAGTCGAGGCGCTAGCGTTGACCCCTGCAGCCACCTGCTCCCCCGGGCGGCCTGGAGGGAGTAAAGGGCCTTGAACTTCGTGGCGGCGATCGGATCCTCGTGGATCTGCGCGCTGGCGATCGTCGCCGTGCTCGGGGACGCCCTCCTTCCGTTCATCCCCAGCGGGACGCTGGTCATCCTGGCTGTGCTCAAGACCGCGCAGATCGACGGCGCGCCCCTGATGCTCGGACTGGGCGTGGCGGTGGCCTCCTTCCTGGGCGACCTCCTGCTGCTCAACCTGGCCCGGCGCGGCGCCCCGGCGCTGCACCGCCGGCTCGCCCGGCGCCCGAAACTGGCGGCCAGCGTGACCCGGGTC
Organism: Kitasatospora sp. NPDC057542; assembly: GCF_042801945.1. NCBI lineage: Bacteria > Bacillati > Actinomycetota > Actinomycetes > Kitasatosporales > Streptomycetaceae > Kitasatospora > Kitasatospora sp. NPDC057542. The sequence goes on along the minus strand of NZ_JBHVFE010000078.1, from coordinate 2,161 downwards.
CAGCAGGCCCTGGTCGAACGCCCCCACGGCGCGGCCGCCGCGATGGTGGTGATCGCACGGTTCGTCCCGGCCGGGCGGACCGTCCTCAACCTGGCCATCGGCCACTCCCCCGCCCATCCGCACCGGTTCCTGCACTGGTCCGCGCTGGCGGCGCTGGTCTGGGCCGCCTACATCGTGACGCTGGGCTGGCTGAACAGCCACTGGTTCAACACCGCCTGGCTGAGCCTCGTGGTCTCCTGCGCGGCGGCCACGGCCATCAGCACCGCGATCGCGCGCATGGTGCGCCGCACCCGGCGGCTCGCCGCCCTCTGACGGTCCGACCGGCATCCCGGCGCCCGTTCCCGACCGACGGCCGGTCCCGACCGGCCCGCCCCTTGCCGGCCGTCCCTTGCCGACCGTCCCGCACACGGCCGGGTCGCTGCGGCTGATCCTCTCCGGCCGGGTCACTGCGGCTGGGACACTCCGGTCGGCTCGCGCCCCTGGCGGGCTTCGGGCCGCCCAGCCCTGCAAGGGGCAAAAGTTTTCCCAAAAGGGCGACCAACCGGGCCGAACGCCGACGGACTCGGACGGGGCGCGGGCTGACCGGCGGTACCGTACTGCCCGGGCCGCACGGGGTGGAAAGCGTCACAGGACGGCAACAGTCGGCGCATCCCCGCAGCCCAGCCGGATGCGCCCCGCGTGTTGAGAGTCGTCAGCGCTCGGGCGACCTTCGTGGCCACTGTGGCGACATGACATGCTAACGGCGAAATACTCATCAATTGCCCGATTTGACCGGTGCGGCTGCGGCCCGCCCCCACCACCGGCATCGGCACCCAGGGGAGACCATGACCAGCATCTCGCGCAGGACGGTGCTCAGTGCAACCGCTGCGACCGCGGCCCTCGGCGCGGTCACGGCCTGCTCCAGCGGCGGATCCGGCTCGGGCCAGGACTCCACCTCCCCCGGTCCCGGCGGCGCGAGAACCACTCAGGGCGGTGCCGGCGACCCCACCCAGGCGGTAGTGCCCAAGGGCCCCCCGATCGGCGACGGCTCCAATGCGGACACCGGCCCGCAGCCGAACCAGCCCAAGCCCGAGAAGCTCAAGCCGGGCGAGCGGCCGCCGCAGTTCGTGGTCTTCTCCTGGGACGGCGCGGGCGGCACCGAGGACGGCCAGTTCCCCCGCTTCCTGAAGCTGGCGGAGCAGTACAAGGCCACGATGACCTTCTTCCTCTCGGGCATCTACGCCCTGCCCAAGGGCAAGGCCGACCTGTACCACCCGCCGAAGCACTCGGTCGGCGCCTCCGACATCCCGTACCTGTCGGACGGTGCGGTGAAGAGCACGCTCAAGCTCATCAGCCAGGCCTGGCTGGCCGGGCACGAGATCGGCACCCACTTCAACGGGCACTTCTGCTCCAGCCGTCCGGACAAGAACGGGGTCAACGTGTGGACCCCCGAGGACTGGCAGAGCGAGATCGACCAGGCGATAGGCTTCGTCACCCAGTGGCGCACCAACACCGGCTTCACCGACGTCGACCCGCTCCCCTTCGACTACAAGAAGGAGCTCATCGGCGGCCGCACCCCGTGCCTGGAGGGGCAGAAGGCGCTGCTGCCGACCATCGCCAAGCTGGGCTGGAAGTACGACGCCAGCTCCTCGGGCGGCCTGCAGATATGGCCGCAGAAGGTGCAGGACGGCAAGGTCTGGGACTTCCCGCTGCAGTCCATCCCGTTCCCCGGGCACACCTTCCAGGTCCTGTCGATGGACTACAACATCCTGGCCAACCAGTCCAAGGGCAGCACCAAGGGCGACCCGGCCATGTACGGCGAGTGGCGCACCCAGGCCGCCAATTCCTACCTGGCGGGTTTCGAGCGCGCGTACAACAGCAACCGTGCGCCGTTCTTCATCGGCAACCACTTCGAGCAGTGGAACGGCGGCATCTACATGGACGCCGTCGAAGAGGCCCTCAAGGCCATCGCGGGCAAGCCGGAGGTCCGGTTGGTCTCCTTCAAGCAGCTCGTCGAGTGGCTGGAGGTGCAGGACCAGTCCACCCTGCGCAAGCTGCGCTCGCTCAACGTCGGCCAGGCGCCGGCGGGCGGCTGGGAGAGCTTCCTCGGCACGGCGGGCTGACCCGCCGAAGGGCGGAGCAACGGGCACCGGCACCGGCCGGCGGGGGCTGGGACCCCGCC
>NZ_JBHVFE010000077.1:0-25189 GCF_042801945.1 Kitasatospora sp. NPDC057542 | reverse complement strand
GTTGCGGAGGGCCCCATCACGTTCCGGTTGGTCAGGTGGGGTGGCCCGGGGGAGGTAGCCCTTGGGGGTGGCTGGTCGACTCGCCGACCGCAACCGCACCACGGGCGTCGGCAGTTGGAGGACGCCTGAGAAGCCCCGGACGTCGGCCGGTCGATCGCCTGTGCCGACATGACCGGCGCCGGCCAGCCCCCAGGCGAAGGCGGAATCCCCCGCTCTTCAGGCGGGGAGCAGTCACATGAGCTTCCGGCGGCCGGTCTCCTTTCTGAGACCGCCCACGTTGATCGGCTGGAGGATGACGGTGATCGCGCCGACCGAGAAGTGCTGCACCGGACCGCCGGTGTTTCGCCCGTGGAAGCTGTGCGGCAGCGCCTGCCCGTTGGTCGGGTCCGTGCCCGCCGTATACATGTCGACGATGCCCTCGTGTCCTTGGCGGGCCCGTGCGTCGTTGCCGTCCGCGGCCTGCTCCACGGTGATGCGGTCATCGCCGTCCTCGGCGACCACGGCCGCCACGTGGTAGGGCCACCCGCTGGTGTTGTCGGGCCGCTCGTAATCCCCGTGCCAGGCGGTCTCCACGATGGCGAACGCCTGGCCGGGGCTCGGCCGCTCCTCACCGTTCGCGTCCGGGCCGCCGGGCCTGGTATTCGCGTAGGCCATGGCGCCCTGCGCGTTCTCCTTGTCGCCCAAGCCGAACTGGTGGCCGCCCAAGGCGAATTCGCTGGCGTCCTGCCCCAGGGCCAGCCGCTGCTGGTGCATGATCTCCTCGGCGGTGTGGGCACAGTCCGCGAGGAAGGCCGTCGACGGCTCGTACTCCGCGTACGTGCGCCCCGCGATCTGCCCGCTCTGCCCGGTCGGCGTGCAGTACCGGGGCGCTGGGGCGCCCTGCGCGACCCAGATGACGGTGGTGTCCGCCCCGGGATCGACGGTCATGAGATAGAGGCCGTTCTGCGAGACCCGTGCGGGCCCCAACTCCGCGGTGGTGACCTGGGAAAAACGCTGGAGGGCCGTCGCGTCGGTGCCGCGCGCCGTGCCCCGGGCCATGGCGTCGGCTACCCGCTGTACGGGGGCAGCCCGGAGGCCGTGGTCGCCTTGGGCGCTCTGCTCGGGCGTCCGACTCATCACCCGGATCGCGTTGGCCTCGGCCTCGCGCTCGAAGCGGTCACCGGGGTCGGAGACACTCAGGCCCGACCCGTTGTCCGTGCCGGCCACCGGACCCTGGCGCTGCTGGATGACGTGGGTCAGCTCATGGGCGAGGGTGTGCTTGTCGGTGCCGCCGTCGCCGATGACGACATGGCTGCCGGAGGTGTAGGCGCGGGCACCCACCTCGGCGGCGGAGTCGCGGGCCACGGAGTCGGTGTGCAGGCGGACGTCGGAGAAGTCGGCGCCGAGGCGGGATTCCATTTCCCGGCGCAGCGCTTCGTCCAGCGGCTTGCCCGGCGAGCGCAGCACGTCGTGTACGGCGGACCGTTGCATCGGTTCCGCCGCGGTCTGGTGGTGGTTCCAGCCCGCGCCGTACTGGTGCCGGTTCCGCTGGAGCATACGGACGACGGCCGCGTTGCCAGCGGTGTGCTGCAGTTCGAGAAGCGCATCGGGCACTCGCCTGCTCGGAGCCTGCCCCGGCCGCGCGGCCGAGGTCCTGGCGGTGCGCTGCGGCTGCTTCTCCTTCTTCGTCGGCTCTTGCGCGTGCATGGAACTCCGCTCGTAGGGCCGGCAGTCTCGCTGTGCTCTCCCTGGATACCCGGTGCAGCGGTTGTGGGTAAGGGGTGTACGGGCACGATGCGGTGCCCCTATGGGCAGCGCGTCCGTGGCTCACCGTGCACCGGCAAGCCGTCGGCACTGCGAGCTGACGCTCTTGGCCGCAGGCCGACGGATTGTGTCGGTCGGCCAGAGCGAACGGCCGGTCGATCTTCGGATCGACCGGCCGTTTTGTTGTTCCGAGAGCCGGATCTCAGCGCCCCGCCCCGTCCTTGCGTCGGCGGGGGCCTCACACCTCCGGCGGCGCGGGGTTCGTCAGCCCTGCTGCCAGGTGGCGCCCGAGCCGCTGAAGGCGCCGGAGACGCCGCTGTCGTCGGCCCAGATCCAGAAGTCGGTGTGCTGGACTCCGTCGGGGCTGACGACGGAGTTCACGTCCGCGACGCCGGCGCCGTTCTGGTTGGCGACGAACTGGCCCTTGCCGAAGTTCGCGTCCAGGCCCTCCTGGGCCGAGGCCAGGCCGGCGCAGCCGATCACGAGCGGGGCGGTGAGGGCGCCGACGGCCAGGACACGCTTGACAGCACGCATGATGTCTCCTCCGTGGAGTTCGAGGTCACAAGTGGCGGCGCCGGTCGGCCCCGCCGGAACCAGCCAGACATGCGCCGCCACCCCTCGCAATCGATGCCGCAATCCGAACAGACCTCACGGATCGTCAGACATTCCGCTGCGACCTGCGGAAATGGCCGATCGGGTGATCATCTTGCGAGGTCGTTCGGGCGGAGCAGGCACCGGCCCGGCGACGGCGACGGCCGGTCGGTCCGAGAACCGACCGGCCACCGGGCTCACCGGGCCGCGAGGGTCACTGGCTGGCCGCGCGGAGGTGCCAGTGGAGCCTGGGGATGCCGGAGTCGGGGCCGCTGGGCACCGCCACGTCCGATATCGGGCTCTTGGTGAGGTCCAGGTGCGCCGAGGTGTCCGTGTGGTTGGTCAGCAGGGTCCCCGAACCGTCCGAGGTCGTGCACCACAGGTAGCCGTCGTCGTTCGGGCGGAAGCCGCCCAGGGTGACGGAGCTGCCGTTCTGCGGATCCCGCGGGTGGGCCGACGTCGAGTTGACGTACTGCCCGTTCTGGACCAGGTGGAAGCAGCTGTCGGTGCCACTGCGCCCCGCGGAGATCGTGCCGAACTGCTGGGTGCTGCTCCCCTGGACGTACGGGGCCAGGAACACCGGGTGGGGCGCCGGCACCGTGTCGTCGACCGCGAGCGCCGACGAGGAGCCGGCGTCCGTCGAGACGATGGCGGCGGTCCCGGCGCGTGCTGCCGGCCGGGGGTGTGCCGAGGCGGCGGGGGCGTGCTGCTCCCCGCCCCCTCGGCGCGCCGGCTTTGCTACCGGGCGGCGACCGCCGGGCCGTCGCCGCCGCTGGTGCCGTAGTCGCCGGGCCGGCCGTCCTGGCCGGCCGCGCCGCCGCCGGGACCTCGGGCGTGCACGGTGAAGGAAGCCAGGCCGGCGGGCAGTGCCCAGGCCCCGGTGGTCCGGGTGGAGACCTTGTAGCGGTGCGGGCCGTCGTCCCGCTGGACGGGTGCGGCCTGGGAGGCCGTCGCGGCCAGTGTCGAGACGGTGGAGGCGGTCGCCAACAGGCCTTGTCGGAAGAGCTTTTGATTGATCGTCATTAATGCGATGGTCTGGAACTCCGGCGACCCGGCGGCGGCTTCGACTCGTATTCACGCGAACGGGTGGTCGCGATCCGGCCGAGTTCGCGGCGGCCCCCGACGTGCCCCCGACGTGCCGCCGACGGGTCGCCGAGGGGTCGCCGGGGGGTCGCCGGGGGGTGCCGGAGATCCTCCCTCGATCGGGGGAGGACCGGGCCCGGCACGCCCGGCGATACTGGCAAACATGATCAAGGGAATGCGGTTGCTGCTGCGCAGGTCGACGTATACGGGCGTGCTGTTCGCCGTGCTCGGCGCCCTGGCGGGGCTGCCGGTGGCGATGGTGGCGCTCGGGATGACACTGGGGGTGTCGGGGCGGCCGGACGCGGTCTGGGTGGCGCTGCCGCTGTGGGCGGTGCTGCTCGGGGTGGCCGGGCTGCCCCGGGTGGTGCGCCGTGTGCTGGCGGCAGGGGCGCGGCGGCTGCTGGGCGTCGCCGTGCCCGCCCCGGTGAAGGGGGCCGCGGGCGAGCGGTGGCGGACGCCGGCCTTCGTGGTGGCGCACGTGGCGCTGGGCTGGACGGTGCTGATCGGCGGCAGCACGCTCGTCGTGACGGGGGTGGCGCTGCCGGGGCGCTGGGTGGAGGGCTCCGCGCGGGTGAGCCTCTTCGGCTGGGGCGCGGAGGTGGCGGGCGTCTGGACCTGGGTGGTGGCGGCGCTCAGCCTGGCCCTCGCGGCGGTGCTGTTCGCGGGGGTGTCGGCCGCACTGCGGTGGCTGGCACCGCGGCTGCTCGGCCCCTCGCCGGCCGAGCGGCTCGCGATGGCCGCCGAGCGGGAACGGCTGCTGGCCGAACGCAACCGGCTGGCCCACGAGTTGCACGACTCCATCGGGCACACCCTGACCGCCGCCACCATCCAGGCGGCCGTCGCCGGCGAGGTGCTGACCGCCGATCCGGCGGCGGCGCGGGCCGCCATGCGCAGCATCGAGGAGTCGACCCGGGCCGCGCTGGAGGACCTCGACTACGTGCTGGGCGCGCTGCGGGAGGAGCAGTCGGGCACCGCGCCGACCCGCACCCTCACCGACCTGCCCGAGCTGATCGACCGGCTGCGGCACGCGGGTGCGGTCGTGGAGCCGCGGACCACCGGGGACCTGGCGCAGGTGCAGGGCACGCTCTCCCGGGCCGCCTACCGGATCGTCCAGGAGGGGCTGACCAACGCCCTGCGGCACGGCGCGGGCGGGCCGATCGAGCTGCGGGTGACGGCGGGGCCGGAGGCGCTGGAGCTGAGCGTGGTCAACGGGGTGGCGGGTACGGGTGTGCCGGGTTCGAGCGGCTTCCCGACCTCCGGCCACGGCCTGCCCGGCCTGGCCGAGCGGGTGCGGCTGCTGCACGGCGAGTTCGAGGCCGGCCCGTACGGCGAGGGGCAGTGGCGGCTGGCGGTCCGGCTGCCGGTGCGGTGGTCGGCGTGAGCGGGCCCGGCGCGGGCGCGTCCGACCCCGCCCCGGGCGCGCCGCCCGACGTCACCGTCCTGATCGCCGACGACGACCCCGTCACCCGCAGCGGGCTGAGCACCCTGCTGGGCGCCCAGCCGGGCCTCGCGGTGGTCGGGCGGGCCGCCGACGGCGTCGAGGCGGTCGAGCAGGCCCGGTTGTTGCGGCCGGACGTGGTGCTGATGGACGTGCGGATGCCGCGCCGCAACGGGATCGAGGCGACCCGCGAACTGCTGAGGGGGCAGGCCGACCCGCCCAAGGTCGTGGTGATCACCACCTTCGAGAACGACGGCTACGTCACCGCCGCGCTGAGCGCCGGTGCCAGCGGCTTCGTGCTGAAGCGGCTGCCCGTCCCGCAGATCGCCGAGGCGGTGCGGGTGGTGGCGGCCGGGGAGGCGGTGCTGTTCCCCGCTGCGCTGCGCCGGATGGTCGCGGCCCGGCCGCTGGACTCGGCCGAGGCACTGCCCCGGGCGGGCCTGACCGGGCGGGAGGAAGGGGTGCTGCGGCTGATGGCGACCGGGCTGTCCAACCCGGAGATCGCGCAGGCGCTCGCGGTGAGCCAGGAGACGGTCAAGACGCACGTCGGGAACGTGCTGAGCAAGCTCGGTGCGCAGAACCGGACCCACGCGGTGGTGATCGCGTACGAGAGCGGGCTGGTGGTGCCGGGGCTGCCGGGTGCCTAGCGCCCTGGGGCGGGGCGGGGCGGGGCCGTCGCCGGGGACCGGGGCTCCGACGGTGGAAACCGTGCCGTACCGTGTGGGCTCGTGACGTCGAAGGATCGTGCACCCGCCGGGGAGGCGACCATGACCCGTGAGACCCGTGAGACCCGTGAGACCCGTGAGACCCGGGCGGCCCGAGCAGGCCGCCGGGGAGGCGCCGTCGGCGCCGGGCCGGCCACGCTGGGCCTCGTGCTGGTCGCGGTCGCGGTGTTCGTGCTGAACGGGATGGTGCCGGCGGACTCCTCCGTCGGGTCGGTGCTCCGGACGGCGGAAGGCGGCCTGTTGGCCGGCCTCACGCTCGCGTGGGCCGCCTGTCTGCGTCGGAGTCTGCGCCGGCACCGGTAGCCGTTCCCGTCCTGGCTACCTCCTCGGGTCGATCGGGGTGAGCACGCCGAGGCGGTCCTCGACCGCCTGGGCGGCGGCCAGGCAGAGGTCCTCGCGGAAGGCCCGGCTGATGAGCTGGACGCCGGTGGGCAGGCCGTCCGGGGCGAGGCCGGTGGGGACGGCGACGGCCGGGACACCGGCGAGGGTGCTCACCGAGCAGAGCCGCATGCCCGAGGCGACCCGGTCGCGGCCCGCCTGGTCCCGCGACTCCAGGCCGGGTTCGACCGGCGGCTCGGTGAACACCGGGCCCAGCAGCAGCGGGTACTCGTGCAGGAACTCCGCCCATGAGCGGCGGACGCCCATCCAGGTGCTCATCAGGCGGATCAGGCCGGGGCCGTCGGCGGGCGGGGCGCTGCGCATCGTCAGCTCGATGTAGCGGTCGCCGCCCTCGCCCAGCAGCTTGCGGACGGCGGGCCAGTTCGGCGCGAACTCGGTGACGGGGAGGCGGTGGTAGGCGTCGAACGCCTCGTCCATCCGCGGGACGTCGGGGACCTCCCGGACGTCGTACCCGGCGTCGCTCAGCGCGTCGGAGGCCTCGGCGATGGCGCGGCGGACGGTGGGGTGGACGCCGCGACCGCCCGGGTCGGTGACGACGGCGACCCTGATCGGGCCGTCGAGCGGCTCTCCGTACAGCGGGACGGGTACGGCGCGCGGGTCGCGCAGGTCGGTGCCCGCCAGGGTCTCGTAGGCGAGCCGCAGGTCGGCGACCGTACGGGCGAACGGGCCGTCGGTGACCAGGCCTTGGGAGGCCGGGCCGGGGTCGTCCGGGCCGATCACGCGCTGGTCGGCGGGGAACCGGCCGGTGGTCGGATTGAGGGCCGCGACCCCGCAGAAGGAGGCGGGGATGCGGACCGAGCCGCCGGAGTCGTTGCCGAGCCCGAGCGGGGCCATCCCGGCGGCGACGGCCACGCCGTCCCCGCCGCTGCTGCCGCCGGGGGTACGGCGGGCGTCCCAGGGGTTGCGGGTGTCGCCGTACAGCTCGCTGCGGCTGTGCATCCCGGCGAGGATCAGGGTCGGCATGTTGCTGTGGCCGATCGGGATCGCTCCCGCCGCGCGCAGCCGGGCCACCGGGACGGCGTCGGCGGTGGCGACGTGGTCGCGGAAGTGCGGGGTGCCGAAGGTGGTGGGCACTCCGGCGATCGGGGTGCTCTCCTTCACGGTGAACGGCACGCCCGCGAGCGGGCCCAGTTCCTCGCCCGCGGCCCGGCGGCGGTCGGTGTTCCGGGCGGCCGACCGGGCGCGGTCGGCGAGGAGCTGGGTGACGGCGTTCAGGTAGGGGTTGACCTCGGCGATCCGGGCCAGGTGGCTGTCCACCACCTCCAGGGCCGACGCCTCGCCCGTGCGCACGGCGGCGGCCAGTTCGGTCGCGGGCTTGTTCCACAGGGGCATGAGGGTCTCCTCGGTTCTCTTCGGCCAGGTTCCGATGCGGTCGCATCGGAACCGAACCATAGCCCGAGAACCGATACGCTTGCATCGGAAAATCGGAGGACGTGGCGAGGAGGAGACCGGAGATGCCGAAGCAGGTGGACCACGAGGGCCGGCGCCGGCGGATCGCCGAGGCCGTCTGCCTGCTGGTGGACGAGCACGGACTGGAAGGCGTCACCCTGCGGGACGTCGCCACCCGGGCCGAGGTCTCGATGGGGGCCGTCCAGCGCTGCTTCCGCACCAAGGAGGAGATGCTCCTGTCCGCGCTCACGCACATCGGCGAGCGAGTCGCCGAGCGGGTGCGCAGCCGGCTCGCGGCCGGCCCGGCGCAGTCGGCGGCCAGTGAACTCGGGCTGGTGGCGGGCGAGGTGGCGCTGCTGCGCGAGGAGCACCGGGCCGAGGCCAGGATCTGGCTCGCCTTCGTCGCCGGGGCCGCCGTCAACCCGGCGCTGGCGGCGTCCCTGCGGGGCAGCTACGCGGCGCTGGAGGAGCTGATGGTGAGGCTGGTCGACGAGGCCGCGGGCGGGGCGGTGACGGCGCGGACCGAGGCCCGTACGCTGCTCGCCCTCGCCGACGGGCTCACCGCGCACGTCCTGGTCGGGCACCGGACGGTGGCGGAGGCGGAGGAGATTCTGCACGCCCACCTGGCCGGGCTCTGGGAGCGCTGCCGACCGGCCGGGTGACCCCGGCGCCGATGGGACGCGCCCGGCCGCCGAACCTTTGCGCACCGTTGTCGCCCAGGCCACCGTCCAGTCGGTGGATGGTCGGGAAACGCGGCGGCCGGGTGGGGCAGGATCGGACCCGACGTCACCGGAGACACCTGTCGGACACTCGTGTGGGGAGAGCATGCCGTGACTGCCGTGGAGATCCCGGGGTCCAAGTCCATCACCGCCCGGGCCCTGTTCCTGGCCGCCGCCGCCGAGGGCGTGACGACCCTGCGCCGGCCGCTGTCCTCGGACGACACCGAGGGCTTCGCCCAGGGGCTGGACACCCTCGGGTACCGCATCGAGCGGGCGGAGCGGTCGTGGCGGGTCGAGGGCCGCCCGGCCGGGCCGGCCGTACCGAGCGCCGAGGTGTACTGCCGGGACGGCGCCACCACCGCGCGCTTCCTGCCCGCCCTCGCCACCACCGGCCACGGCACCTACCGCTTCGACGCCTCCCCCCAGATGCGCCGCCGCCCGGTCGCCCCGCTCACCCGGGCGCTGCGCGAGCTGGGCGTGGACCTGCGGCACGAGGAAGCGGAGGGGCACCACCCGCTGACGGTCGTCGCCGACGGCGTCCGCGGCGGTGAACTCACCCTGGACGCCGGGCAGTCCTCGCAGTACCTGACCGCGCTGCTGCTGCTCGGCCCCCTCACCCGGGACGGCCTGCGGATCACCGTCACCCGGCTGGTCTCCGCCCCGTACATCGGCATCACCCTGGCGATGATGCGCTCCTTCGGGGTCGAGGTGAAGCGGGAGCAGACACCCGTCGGCGAGGTGTTCGAGGTGCCCTCCGGCGGCTACCGGGCCGCCGACTACCCGATCGAGCCGGACGCCTCCACCGCCGGCTACTTCTTCGCCGCCGCGGCGCTGGCCGGCCGGGAGGTCACCGTCCCCGGCCTCGGCCGGGACGCGCTCCAGGGCGACCTGCGATTCGTGGACGTACTGCGGCGGATGGGCGCCCGGGTGGACATCGGCAGCGACCGCACGACGGTGGCCGGCGACGGCGCGCTCGGCGGGATCACCGTCAACATGCGGGACATCTCCGACACCATGCCCACGCTCGCGGCCATCGCGCCGTTCGCCACCGGGCCGGTGCGGATCGAGGACGTCCACAACACCCGGGTCAAGGAGTGCGACCGGCTGGAGGCCTGCGCCGACAACCTGCGCGCGATGGGCATCACGGTGGCCACCGGGGACGACTGGATCGAGATCCGGCCCGGCACGCCGCGCCCGGTCGAGATCACCACCCACTCCGACCACCGGATCGTGATGTCCTTCGCCGTCACCTCGCTGCGCACGCCCGGGATCACCTTCGACGACCCGGGCTGCGTGCGGAAGACCTTCCCGGGGTTCCACGAGGCCTTCGCCGAGCTGCGGGCGGCGTGGGGGGTCTGACCCGTCGAGGCGGGCAGGCCCTGTCGGGCCACCCGGGCCCACCGCCGGGAATCCCTGTTGTCCGTCGGCGGGAATCCCTGTTGCCAGGCGGTGGGCCCGGCGGCGAGGATGCCGTTCGTGTCCGAGACGGTGTTCGAGACGGTGCCCGACGGGCCCGGGCTGCGGCCCTATCCCAAGATCCCCGCCCGCGGCCGCTCCGGCGGGCCCGGCAGCCGCGAGTGGAGCGCGGCGGAGAAGGTGCACGGGGCGCACTTCGCCGTGGTCTGCGAGGACGGCTCGGTACGGGCCGCGAAACGGCGTGAACTGCTGGACGACGAGGGGCTGGACGGCTTCTTCGGCGTGAGCCGGATCTGGCCCGAACTGTCCGTCGCGGCGGCCCGGTTCGCCGCCGCGGTACGCGCACCGTGGGGTTCCACGGCCGTGGTGACGGTCTACGGCGAACTGGCCGGCGGCCGCTACCCGCACCCCGAGGTGCCCGCCGTCCCCGGGGTCGACCCGGTCCAGACCGGCGTCTGGTACGCACCCGGCCTGCGCTGGCTGCCGTTCGACGCCACCGTCGAGACGCCCGAGGGCCGTTGGTGGATCGCCGACCGCATGCTGCGCACGGCCGCCCAGGCCGCCGGGCTCACCTGCGTGCCCCTGCTCGGGCACGGCCCCCTGAACAGCCTGCACGACCTGCCGGTGCGCTACCCCACCCGGGTGCCCGCCCTGTTCGGCCTGCCCGAACTGCCGGACAACCTCGCCGAGGGGTACGTCCTCAAGCCGGCCGGCGAGTGGCACGAGTCGGAAACGGCCCGTCCGCTCGTGAAGGTGAAACAGCAGGCCTTCGCCGAGGACGACCGTTACGACGGCGCCCGCCCGTACCTCCCCCCACCGGAGGGCGCGGCCGGCGTCCCCGCCTGGCTCCTCGTCCAGGCCTCCGCCCTGCTCACCCCCACCAGGGCCGCGGCAGCCGTCAGCAAACTGGGACCGCGTACCGTTGTCGAAGCCGTGGCGGAGGAGATCGCGACGGACGTGGCGGAGGAACTCGCCGAGGATGTGGGAGGGTTGGATGGATCCGCCCTGGCCGCCCTGCGGCGGGCGCTCGAACCGGGGGCTCGGTCCCTGGCGGCCTTCGACGCGGAGGACCGGCACAACTCCTGACCGCGGGGGAGCGGAATGGCTCAGGCGAGGAAGCGGCTGTCACGCACGGAGGCACTGCGGCGGCGTGCCGGAGCCCAGTTCGTCGGCCGCAGGGCCCAGTTGGCGCTCTTCGCGGAGAACCTGCGCAAGGATCCGGACCTTGAGGCCACTGACGATCCGGCCGACTTCCTCTTCCACGTGCGCGGCGTCGGCGGCGTCGGCAAGTCGATGCTGATCGCCGAGTGGGGCGAGGCCGCCCGGCGGGCGGGGGCGCTGACGGCGGTGGTGGACGAGAACGACGTCCACGGCCTGGAGTCGGCGTTGAGCGCGCTCGCCCGGCAGCTGGCCGAACAAGCCGGACCGTTGAAGGAGTTCGACAAGGCGCTCGACGAGTACCGGCGGTCCGTTCAGGCCGCCGCCGACCGTGTCCCGGAGCCGTCCGCCGGCGGCGGTACGGCGTCGCTGCCGTCCCGGATCGTCACCCAGGCGGCGTTCGGGGCCGCCTCCATGCTGCCGGGTGGGGGTGTGGTCGCGACGATCGCCAACCCGGACAACGTCGCCCTCGGTGCCGACCGCCTCATCGCCGGAATGCGCCAACGGCGGCGCGGCAACGACGGCGAGGAGGCGGTGCTCAGCCGCGCATTCGTCGCAGAGCTGGAGAAGCTGTGCGGGCGGGACGGCCGGTGGGTGGTGCTGTTCCTGGACACCTGGGAGCAGACCGATCGGCACCTGGGCGCCTGGCTGCGCGAACTCCTCGACGGCGCCTACGGTTCGGTCCCGCTCGACGTCATGGTGGTCCTGGCCGGCCGTGAGGAACTGAGCGAACGCGACTGGGACACCCTGCGCCCGGCCGTGGTCGACGTCCCGCTCGACGTCTTCACCGACCAGGAGACCCGCGAACTCCTCGCCGTCCGGGGCGTCACCGACCCCGAGGTGGTCGAGGCCGTGACGGGCCTGTCGATGCGGTTGCCCCTGCTGGTGGCACTGCTCGCGCAGACCGGCCTCCAGGCCGTCGGCGACGTTTCCGACGCCGGCGCCGACCTCACCGACCATGCGGTGGAGCGCTTCCTCCAGTGGATCCCGGAACAGGAGCGTCGCGAGACCGTTCTGGCGGCGGCGCTGCCCCTGCAGCTGAACCACGACCTGTTCGCCTGCGCGGTGCCGGGTGCGGCCGGGGGCGCCTGGGACTGGCTGCTGAGCCAGCCGTTCGTCTTGGGGCACGGCTCGTACTGGCAGTACCACCCGGTGGTGCGGGCGAGCCTGCTGCGGCGCCGGCGGATGCACTCGCCCACGGACTGGGCAGCGGCGCACGGCCGCCTGGCGGAGCAGCACAGAGCTGCCCGCGAGGCCCTGGAACAGGAGGGTCCGGAGCAGCCGCGCTGGAGGGGCGATCAGTGGTGTCGTCTCGCGCTGCACGAGACGTACCACCTGCTGTGTGCGAATCCGACGGCGAACCTGGCTCATGCCTTGGAACACGTGGCGCGACTCGCGGACAGGAACCTGGCCGGATGGGTCGACATGCTCGGACAGGCGGCGCAGGTCAGCGAGGACAGGGAACTGGACGGGTGGGCACGGCGGCTGCACGCGGCTGTCGGTACCGAGGACCCGGAGACCCATGCCCTCACCGCCCTCTGTGCCCCGGGGCTTCCACCGGTCGTCCGGGCCCGAGCGCTTGCCGAACGGGGGGACAACCACTTCAGGGCAGACCGCGATGAGGACGCACTGGTTGATCTCGACTGTGCCGTCGCAATCTCGCCCGGCCTGCCAGAGGCGCGTGCCTACCGTGCCCGGGTCCACTTGGCCAACAACCGTAAGGAGCAGGCGCTGGCCGATCTCACAGCTGCTCTGGACCTCGATCCCGAGTACTCGTGGGCGTGGGTGCTCCGCGGCGTGGCTTGGCTGGAGTCGGGTAGACCGGACGAGGCGGTGGCGGACTGTGCAACGGCGCTCTCCTTGAACCCCAATTCGACCGGGGCGCTTTCGATCCGAGGGCGCGCCCACCTGGAGGCGGGGCGTCCGGACGAAGCGGTGGCGGACCTCACCGCGGTAGGCCTGACCCCGAGGGTTCAGGCCTACCGCGGTAGAGCCCATTTGGATGCGGGGCGCCTGGACGAAGCGGTGGCGGACTTCACGGCGGCCTTGGCATCGGACTCCCGGATCGGTTGGGCACGGGCCTACCGCGGTGAAGCCCACCAGCGGGCCGGTCGTCCGGATGAGGCGGTGGCGGACTTCACGGAGGCCTTGACACTGAATCCCGGGGACGGGTGGGTGCTGGTCCGCCGTGGCGAGGCCCACCTGCTGGCGGACCGCCTGGACGAGGCGGTGGTTGACTTCACCGCGGTTCTGGAGCTGAAACCACGGTACTGGCGCGCGCTGCTCCAGCGTGGGTTGGCCTATTGGCAGGCGGGTCTGCTGGACGAGGCACTGGCCGATCTGAACGCGGCTGTCGAGTTGGACTCGGAGAACGGCCGAGTGATCGGATTCCGTGGCGAGGTGAACCGGACCGCCGGCCGGTTGGACGAAGCGAGAGCAGACTGTGCGGCAGCCCTTGAGCTGGACCCCGAGAACGCATGGCTGCTCGGGATCCAGGGACTGACAAAATCATTGTCGGGTCAACTCGATTCGGCGGCTGTCGACCTTTCCAGGGCTCTGTCCGGTGATCCCGAGAGCGTCTGGATCCTTTGTGCGCTGACCGCTGTTCATCGGCGCAGTGGACGGATCCAGGAAGCATGGGAAGTCCTCCGGCGAGCGGCGGAGGTGGACGCGGCGGATTCGAGCGTCCTCTGGGAGACGGCCATGATGCGCATCGTGGAGAGCGGGCGGGTTGCGTCCCTGGCCGCATGGAACGAGTACCTGGACGTCGCCAGGGCGTCAGGTGAAGCCGTCGACTCGGCCGCGGCGGAACTGCTCCACGGGCTGGTCGTCCAGGACACCGCGCCGGATGCGCTGGTTCATGACTTCCTCGCCGTACCCCGTACCGGCGCGGTTCTGGTCGACGTCCGCATGGGGGTGGAGGAACTGGCCCGTATGGAGGACCCCGTCGGGCCGCGGGCCGAGGCCGCACTGCGGCTGCTCAGGGCGCCTGCCGCACCTTGATCATCAGCAGGGTCCGGGGGCACGGAAAGATTCTTCGGGAAAGGTCCCGGCCGATGTCGAGGCCGGGTTCCTCCGCTCCGACCGAGAGGTGACAGCGCGCCGACGGGGCGCGTGGGACAGAGGGGACACCCGAGATGAAGTACGTCGCGATGATCTACGGCAACCAGGCCAAGTGGGACTCCTTCCCGGCCGAGGCGTGGCCGGAGGCGATCGCCAAGCAGGAGGCGTTCAACACGCGGTACCGGGAGAGCGGGGAGCTGGTCGGCGCGTACGGGCTGGCGGACGCGGCGGCGGCGCAGCTGGTGCGGCGGGCGGAGGGGGTGCCGGTGGTCACCGACGGGCCGTACCTGGAGACCAAGGAGTACCTGGCCAGCTTCTACCTGCTGGACTGCGAGAACCTGGAGCGGGCCCAGCAGATCGCGGCGGACATGCCGTTCGCGGACGTGGAGCCGGTGGAGCTGTGGCCGATCCTGCACGAGTCCCCCGCGAGCGACCTCCCGGCGTGCGGGTGAGCGGCACGACCGACCGTACCGTCGAGGGCCTGCTGCGCGAACTGGCGCCGCAGGTCCTCGGCGTGCTGGTGCGGCGGCACGGCGGGGCGTTCGACGCGTGCGAGGACGCGGTGCAGGAGGCGCTGCTGGCCGCCGCGACGCAGTGGCCGCAGGGCGGGGTGCCGGCCAACCCGCGGGGCTGGCTGGTGACGGTCGCGGACCGGCGGCTGGTGGACCGGGTGCGCAGCGAGTCGGCGCGCCGCCGCCGGGAGGAGGCGCTGGCACTGGCCACGCCGCACTCGGCGCTGCTCGCCCCGGCGGCCGACGCGCCGGACCCGGCGGCGGACGACTCGCTCGCGCTGCTGTTCCTCTGCTGCCACCCGGCGCTGTCCGTGCCGAGCCGGATCGCGCTGACCCTGCGCGCCGTCGGCGGCCTGACGACCGCGCAGATCGCGGCCGCGTTCCTGGTGCCGGAGGCGACGATGGCACAGCGGATCAGCCGCGCGAAGCAGACGCTGAAGGCGGCGGCCGGGGCGGACGGCGGACGGTTGGCGCTGCCGGAGGGGGAGAGCGGCGCCGCGCGGCTGGGCGAGGTGCGGCACGTGCTGTACCTGGTGTTCAACGAGGGCTACACGGTGAGCGGCGGCGAGGAGCTGACCGCGCCGCGGCTGTCCGTCGAGGCGATCCGACTGACCCGGCTGCTGCTGCGGCTCGCCCCAGGGGACGCCGAGACGGCGGGGCTGCTCGCGCTGATGCTGCTCACCGACGCCCGCCGGCCGGCCCGCACCGGGGCGCACGGCGGGCTGGTGCCGCTGGAGGAGCAGGACCGCGGCCGCTGGGACCGGGAACTGATGGACGAGGGGCTGGAGTTGATCGCCTCGGTGCTGCCGCGCGGGCAGGCCGGACCGTACCAGGTGCAGGCCGCGATCGCCGCGGTGCACGGGGAGGCGGCGACGGCACGGGAGACCGACTGGCCGCAGGTCCTGGTGCTGTACGACCTGCTGCTGCGCCTCGACCCGAACCCGATGGTCGCGCTCAACCGGGCGGTCGCGGTCGCGATGGTGTACGGGCCGGCGGCCGGGCTCGGGCTCGTCGCGGAGCTGGCCGCGGACAAGCGCCTGGCCCGCCACCACCGGCTGCTCGCCGTCCGGGCCCACCTGCTCGACCGGCTCGGCACGGACCCGGCGGGCGCCGCCCACGCGTACCGGGAAGCGGCGGCCCGTACGGCCAGTGCGCCGGAGCGCCGTCACCTGGTGGCCCGGGCGCAGCGGGTGGAGCGGGCGGTGGGCGGAGGGGCGACCTGGTAGGTGGCGGGGTCGAGAGCGGGTTCAGACGGTGTCCAGGAGGCTTCCCCGTCCGGTGGGAGGGGCCCATCATGGGCTCCCGGTCCCGGCAGAACCGCCCCGACACCGTTCCAGGGCCGCCCTCAGGAGGCAGAAGAGATGACGATCCCACCCCCCGTTCGGATCCAGGCCGCCGTCGTCCGTGCCGCGTACGCCCTGCCCGAGGGTCTGCGGCGGGCCATCGCGGGCAAGCCGGTGGTCCGCGACGGGCAGACGCTCGCGCTGGACGCGCAGTTGATACTCAAGCTCCAGCGGCTGTCCAAGGCGGCCCTGGTGATGCCGGGCGGGGTCGGGCCGTCGCGGGCCGCGATGGAGTACGCGCGGCACCTGGTGGGCGGGCCGGAGAACCGTGCGGTGGCCGCGCGGAGCGTCGGCATCCCGCAGGAGCACGGCGAGCTGCCCGCGACGCTGTACGCCCCGGACGGGCTGGCGGAGGGCTCCGGCCTGCTGGTCTACCTGCACGGCGGTGGCTGGGTGGTCGGCAGCCGGGCCAGCCACGACCACGTCGCCCGCTTCCTCGCTTGGCGGGCGCGGGTGCGGGTGCTGTCGGTGGAGTACCGGCTGGCGCCCGAGCACGTGTTCCCGGCGGCGGCCGAGGACGCGTTGGCCGCGTTCGACTACGCCTTCGCGAAGGCGGCGGACCTGGGCGCGGCTCCGGAACGGATCGCGGTCGGCGGGGACAGCGCCGGCGGCAACCTGGCCGCCGTCGCCGCCCGGGAGGCGGTCCGGCGGGGCGGCCCCGCTCCGGTGTTCCAGCTGCTGCTGTACCCGGCGACCGACGCCTCGACCCGGCGCCCCTCGCGCGGGCTGTTCGCCGACGGGTTCTTCCTGACCAGCGCGGACATGGACTGGTGCGCCGACCGGTACGCGCCCGCGCCCACCGACCGCACCGACCCGCGGCTGTCGCCGCTGCTCGCCGAGGACCTGACCGGCCTGCCGCCCGCGTACATCGGCACCGCGGGCTTCGACCCGCTGCGCGACGAGGGCGAGGCGTACGCGCGGGCGCTGGAGGAGGCGGGTGTCGCGGTGCGGCTGAGCCGACAGCCGGACCTCATCCACGGGTACGCCAACTACATCGGCATCGGCCGCCGTTTCCGGGAGGCGACGGCCGAGGCGGCGGAGGCGCTGCGGCAGGCGATCGGCGGGTGACGAACGGGGCGGGAGTGGAGGGGCGGGACCCTGCGGACGGGTCCCGCCCTTCGCCGTGTCGCGGGGCGGACAGGGGCGCGGGCCCTACCGCCGCGCGCCGAATCGCTGCTGCGCAGGGGGTTCTCGGCGACCGGCTCTTATTGTACTGTCCGTCTAATAAGCGGGTGAGCGGGAACCCGCAGGGGCAGGCACCTGGAGGCAGCCATGGCTCTCACCCGGCAGACGGAGCACGGTCACACCAAGGCTGACGACGACGTCTCGAAGCGGCTGCTGGAGTCGGCCGCCACCCTCTCCTTCGACCCCTCGACCGAGATCGACTGGGACGCCCCCCTCCCGGAGGACCACTACGGTCTCAACCCGGAGTGGAGCACCCTCTACGGCACCCGGCTCTGGGACGAGATGACCGAGCGGCAGCGGGTCACGCTCACCCGGCACGAGGTCTGCTCGATCATGAACACCGGCATCTGGTTCGAGATGATCCTCCAGCAGATGGTGCTGCGCGACCAGTACCTCAAGAACCCCGCCAACGCCGAGTTCCAGTTCGCGCTCACCGAGATCGCCGACGAGTGCCGCCACTCGATCATGTTCGCCCGCGCCTGTCAGAAGATGGGCGTTCCCGCCTACCGGCCGAACACGGTGATCGCCCAGGCCGGGCGCGCGTTCAAGGCGCTCGCCAAGGGCGAACTCGCCTACGGCGGAATCCTGGTGGCCGAAGAGGTGCTCGACGTCATGCAGCGCGACTGGATGCGCGGCGAGAACGTGCTGGAGATCGTCCGCGGCACCTCCCGGATCCACGTGGTCGAGGAGTCCCGGCACATGAAGTTCGCCCGGCAGGAGGTCCGCGAGCGGATGCGCCACGCGAGCCCGGCCCGCCGGCGCGCCTCGGCCACCGGCATCGCCGTCGGCGCGTACGTCATCGTCACCAGCATGGTGCACCCGGGCGTGTACAGGGCCGCCGGGCTCGACGTGCAGCGGGCGCTCGCCGAGGTGCGGGCCAACGAGCACCGCAAGGCGATGATGCGCACCAGCTCCCGGCACCTGATGGCCTTCCTCGCCGAGACCGGGCTGCTCACCAGCCGCTCGGCGGCCGTCTACCGCCGGGTGCACATGCTCTGACGGACCGGCAGGAGAGGTTCCGGCGGACCGCCGGGACCCGTCCGTCTCCCATCCCCCCACGCGCAGCGAGGACCCCACCCCGGCCATGGCCTACGCGATCACCCAGACCTGCTGCAACGACGCCTCGTGCGTGTCCGTCTGCCCGGTCAACTGCATCCACCCGACCCCGGACGAGCCGGAGTTCGGCACCACCGACATGCTGTACATCGACCCGCGGGCGTGCATCGACTGCGGCGCCTGCGCGGACGCCTGCCCGGTGGACGCGGTGTTCCCGGTCGACCGGCTGCGCGGGCCGGACACCGTGTTCGGCGACCTCAACCGCGACTGGTTCCGCGACCACCCCAACGACCACGCCTGGGGCGCACCCAGCTTCCCGCGCAGCCTGCCGGGGGAGCTCGGCGCGCTGCGGATCGCCGTCGTCGGCACCGGCCCCTCCGCCGGGTACACGGCGCAGGAACTGCTGCGCAGCACCAGCGCCGAGATCACCATGATCGACCGGCTGCCGGTCACCGGAGGCCTGCTGCGGCACGGCGTCGCGCCCGACCACCAGTCCACCAAGCGGATCGCGGAGAGCTTCGCGAGCGTCTTCCACGACCCGCGGCTGCGGATGCACCTCAACGTGGAGATCGGCACGGACGTCACCCACCAGGAGCTCGCCGCGCACCACCACGCGGTGGTGTACGCGGTCGGGGCGGCCGCCGACCGCCGGCTCGGCATCCCCGGCGAGGACCTGCCGGGCAGTCTGCCCGCGACCGCCTTCGTCGGCTGGTACAACGCCGAACCGACCGTACCGGCCGACGCGGTGGAGCTGTCGGCGGAGCGCGTCGTGGTGGTCGGCAACGGCAACGTCGCGGTGGACATCGCCCGCATCCTGCTCACCGACCCCGACCGGCTCGCCGCCACCGACATCGCCGACCACGCCCTGGCCGCGCTGCGCCGCAGCCGGGTCCGGGAGGTCGTGCTGCTCGCCCGGCGCGGGCCCGGGCAGGCGGCGTGGACCAGGGCGGAGTTCCTGGCGCTGCGGCAGCTGCCGGGCGTCGAGGTGGTGGTGGAGGACCACCCGGAGGTGCGGGCGGCGATCGAGGCGGCGGTTTCCCGCACGCAGTCGCAGGCGGGCCCGGGGACGCAGGCCGGGCCGGAGTCGCGGGCGGCACTGCTTGCGGGGCTGCCGCTGGTGCCGTACGACGGGGCCGCGGAGCCCGGACCGGGGCGGCGGATCGTGCTGCGGTTCCTGTCGGCGCCGGTCGAGCTGTCCGGGGACGGGCGGGTCGAGGCGCTGACCGTCGAGCGGACCACCCTGGCGGCGGACGGCCGGGTCGAGGGCACCGGGGCGGAGGACGTGCTGCGGGCCGGCCTGGTGGTGCGCTCCATCGGGCACCGGGGCGTGCCGCTGCCCGGGCTGCCGTTCGACGAGCGGGCCGGGACGGTCGCGCACCGGGACGGGCGGGTCGTCGACCCGGCGACCGGCCGGCCGCTGCCGGGCACGTACGTGGTGGGCTGGGCCAAGCGGGGGCCGTCCGGCGGGATCGGCGCCAACCGGGCCTGCGCGCGGGAGACCGTGGACGCGCTGCTGGACGACGCGGCCGCCCGTACACTGCCCGTCCCGGGGCCGGGGCGCAAGGACTTCGAACGGCTGGTGCGCCGTCGGCGGCCGGACGCGGTCGGGCTGCGGGAGCTGCGGGCGGTGGACCGGGCGGAACGCGAGCGGGGCGAGGCCGAGGGGCGGCCCCGGGTGAAGCTCGCCACCGTGCCGGAGCTGCTGGCGGCGGGGCGGCGGCGGTAGCGGGGGGGGTAGAACGTGCGCAGGAAGTCGGGTGGGCCGACTTCCTGCGCACCCGGCCGCTCCCCGTACGGGGTTGACCTGCGGCATGCCGGTTGACGGGGCCGTGTCCCGGTGCGCGTGGGGTGCGTTGGGTGGGCGTGAGTGGTTTTGGGAGGCTGCCGGTACCGGAACGACGACAGCCGGGTGAGGAAACGATCCTGCATGGCATCCCGAGCGGGGCGGAGCAGCCTTCGGCGCCCGGTCCACCCGGGGTGGCGCCTGTCCCGCCCGTGGCGGACCCCGGCCCGCCCGTGACGGACCCCGGTTCACCCGGGGCGGTGCCCGGTCGGGACGCGCCCATCTACGCCGAGCTGGCCCGGCGCTGGCAGGCCGAGGGGCGCTCCGTCCCCGGGCTGCCCGATCCGGTCTGGGAGTCGCTGGCCGCACCGGCCGGGGCTCGACCGGCGGCGTCCGGCTCGGGCCGGAGCCCGGTATGGGGTTCGGAGTGGAACCCGAGGGCGGGCTCGGAGCGGAACCCGGGGTAGAACTGCCGCGCCCAGCGGCGGAACAGACGGTCAGCCGACGTCGCGGGCGGTGGTGCCCGGGGCCTCCAGGTTCCAGGTGAGGATCCGCCGGGGGTGCACCCGGATGACGTCCCGGCTGAACCGGTCGGGCGCCACCGGCGGGACGTCGACGGTGCGGACCTCGGCCCGGCCGCGGATCTCCACCCCACGGCCCCAGCCGCCCGCGACCGGATCGTCAGCGGGGGCCAGGTCGTCGATCAGGACGGAGACCTCGGGACGGTCCCGGGCGTTGCGGTACTTGCGGCTGCGGGCGTTGTCCGGTCCGCCGATGTCGATGGTGCCGTCCTCGTTGAGCCGGAAGCCCACCGGCCGGACCTGCGGGGAGCCGTCCGGGCCGATGGTGGCCAGGCGGGCCAGCGGCCGGCCGGCGAGGTACGCGCGCTCGCGCTCGGTGAAGAACATGCGGCCACGCTAGGACCTCAAGCGTCCTTCAGGTCAAGGACGTTCGACGGTGTGCCCGCGCTCCCGCCAGGAGCGCCTCAGCTCCGCCCAGCGTTGCGTCTGCTCCGGTGTCAGGGTGCCGCGGAGTTCGGCGAGCTTGAGGAGCTGGGCCTCGGCGTCGGCGCCCAGGGGCTGGGCCTCGGCGCGGTAGTGGTCGGTGAGCAGGGCGTCGAGTTCGGGGCGGGTGAGGGCGGGGTCGAGGCGCTGGGCGAGCTTGGCCATGTTGCGGTAGGAGCCCTGGAGCAGGAAGGGGGGCTCGGTGCGGGTGAGGTCGTCCTGGGCGGCGGAGGCCAGGTAGGCGCGGTTGACGGCCAGGACGGTGGAGCGGAGGTGGAGCAGGCCGGCCAGGACGGCGGTCATCCGCTCGACCTCGGCGGCGGGCCAGGCGCCGGCCAGGGTGCCGCCGGGCAGGCCGCCGGCGCGGGCGAGCAGGGTGTCGAGGTCGGCGCGCTCGGCGGTGGCGAGCGGGGCCAGGTGGCGGCTGGCGGGCAGGGCGTTCTCGACGAAGCTGAGCGCGAAGAGGTCCTCGCGCCCGGCGACGGCGTCGCCGAGGTTCCACACGTCGGCGCGGTTGGCGAGCATGTCGGGCAGCCGGAAGAGGCGGCCGGACTCGGTGTACGGGTTGGCGGCCATCACGACGGCGAAGCGCTTGCCGCGCAGGTCCCACTCGCGGGCCTCGCCGTCCCAGACGCCGTCGATCCGGCGCTGGGCGTCGCACAGCGGGATGAAGCGCTGGAGGAACTCGGGCGAGGTGTGCTGGACGTCGTCCACGTAGAGCAGCACGTTGTCGCCCGCGTGCAGGGCGAAGTTGAGCTTCTCGACCTCGCGCCGGGAGGTGGCGTCGGGGGCCTCGGCCGGGTCCAGCGAGGTGACCCGGTGGCCGAGCGCGGGGCCGCTGACGGAGACCAGCAGCAGGCCGAGCCGTTCGGCGAGGTACTCGACCAGGGTGGTCTTGCCGTAGCCGGGCGGGGAGACCAGCAGCAGCAGGCCGCTGCGGTCGACCGGCCCGCCGGGCTCGGCCGTGCCGAGCTGCTTGGCGAGGTTGTCACCGACCAGCGGCAGGTACACCTGGTCGATCAGCCGGTTGCGGACGAAGCCGTTGAGCGGGGCGGGCCGGTACTGGTCGAGCCGCAGCCGGGCGTGCTCGGCGGCCAGCAGTTCGCCGCGCAGCCGCTGGTAGGCCCGGTGGCCGGGCACCTCGACCCGCTCGAACTCCCGGACCCGGGCAAGCAGGTCGTCCAGCCGCAGGTCGAGTGCGCCGCCCGCGAGCCGCGGGTGGTCACCGAGCAGCCCGGTGATCCGGGTGGCCATCGCCCCCTCGGCGGGCCGTCGCGGCAGGGACGGGCAGAGCAGCACGGCGGCGGCCTCGGCGAGGTCGGCCGGGTCGGCGTCGGCGGCACCCGACTCCAGCCAGGCGGTGGCGAGTTCGCGCCGCACGGGCAGGATCGACGACTCCTCGGGCAGGGCGGCCAGCGCCTCGGTGAGGCCGGCCGACTCGGGTGCGGCACGGAACTTGTCGAGCAGTGCGGCGGCGCCCGCCGAGTGGGCGAAGCTGGGCGCGGCGGCGGTCAGTTCGGCCACCAGGTAAGGGCCGGCGGGCTCCGCTCCCGGCGTGAAGTCCGCGACGGCGACGCTGAGTTCGGCGGCCAGCGCGTCCAGTGCGGCCTGCGCCGGGGCGCCTCCGAAGGCGTCCCGGGCCAGGCCCAGCGAGCGGGCCCGGGTGTGCCAGAGCAGCCGCTGCCGTTCGTCGGCGCCGTGTGCCCAGTACAGCTGAGCGGCCGCCCGGGCGCCCGCCGGATGGCGCAACAGCCCGGCCTCAGCGCCGAGTTCGAGCAGCGCGCGGAGCAGCAGCGCCGCGTCGTGGTCGTGCACGCCGCGCTGGTAGCCCTCGTCCGGCCGCTGCTCGGCGGCGCGCCGGACGTACTCCAGCAGGTCGCCGTCCGCGGACAGCGACCCGGCCTCGGCGGCCGGCAGCAGACTGGCCGCGAGGTACTCGGCGCGGTACAGCTGCGGGGTCTCCGAGGGCAGCGGGCGGTCCCAGTACCGCTCGGTGGCGGCGAAGGCCGGGTCGGTGACGGGGGAGCGGTAGTCGGTGCCGGTGAGGGTGAAGGCGGGGCGGCCGCGCCAGGGCACCAGGGCGAGTTCGGGGCGCTGGGTGGTGACGGCGAACAGGTGCCGGCCCAGCCGCAGGGTGCCGGGGCCGTCCCCGGCGAGTTCGGCGCGGCCGCGCAGCGCCCGGTGGGCGCGGCCGCGGGCGGCGCGCAGCCGTCCGGTCAGCTCCTCGGCCCGGACCCGGTCGCCGAGCGTGGTCAACTGCCCGGCCAGGTCGCGGAGTTTGACGGCCGTCGGGTCGGCGGCGAGGGCCGCGTCGATCTCGGCGGCGGTGTCCAGTGCGGCCAGCCGGCGGTGCAGGGTGTCGAGGATGCGTTCGGCGGAGGCGGCCAGCCGGTCGGCACGCCGGGCCCGCTCCTCCAGCAGGTGCTGGCGGCGGGCGGTGAGCGCGTCATGGATCTCGGTGCGCCGGTGGCCGAGCTGCTCGCCGAGGGCCGGGTCGGCGTCGGCGAAGCGGGTCTCCAGCTGCTCGATCCGCAGCAGCAGCCGGCCGAGCTGCTCGTCGCAGGCCTCGGGGGTGTCGGCGGCGGCGAGCGCGGCGGTGGTGGCCTGGCCGAGCAGGGCGGTCTCGGCGGCGAACTCGGCGGCGGCCTCTCGGGTGCGCAGCTCCCGGCGACGCACGGTCAGCACGGACCGGGCCCGGTTCAGCAGCCCGAGCACGTCGGCGAGCCGGTCGAGGATCGCGGTGCGGGTGGTGGCGTCGGCCAGGTCGAGGGTGCCGACCAGCTCGGAGACGGTCTGCAACGCCTCGCTCTGGGCGCCCAGTTCGACACCCAGCGGCTCCGCCTCGGCGGCGGTGGCGATGGCGGCGCACCGCTCGGCCAGCTCGCCGGCCCGCTGCCGGTGCGGCGCGAAGGCGGCCGGTTCGGCGAGCCGGCCGACGGCGCGGTCGGCGGCCTCGGCCAGGCCCTCGGCGAGGTGCGCGGCGAGCGCGTCGATCCGTTCCGCGTCGGCGCGCGGCAGGTCGCGCAGCGCCTCGACGCGGCCCTGGGCGCGGCGCAGCCCGGCCAGCCGGTCGACCCACTCGGTGGCGTCGGCCAGGGTCTCGCCACGGGCGGTGCGCAGCAGGCCCTCGACGTGCTCGGCGGCCTCGTCGGTCTGCCGGGCGGCGTGCGCGGTGAGCTGGGCGACGGCCTCGTACTCGGCGATGACCTGCCGGGCGGTGTCGCGGATCTCGGCGAGCGGCGCGGCGAGGTCGCCGAGGCCGCTCTGGCCGAGCCAGTGGTGCCGGTCGGCGGTGCGGGTGCAGGCGGCGAGGACGGCCTGGTGGCCGGCCGGGGTGTCGGCGCCGGCCGCGGCCAGCCGGGCCAGGGCCAGGCAGTCGGCCAGGCCGCGGACCAGGTCGGCGTTGCCGATCCGGGCCAACGGCCCGCTGCCGGGCGGCTGCTCGGCGGCGAAGCGTTCGCTGGTGAACGGGGTCTGCCAGAGCTGGACGGGGTGCAGCCGGGTGGGCCCGTCCTCGGCCGGGCGCAGGGCGACGAGGGTGCCGTCGGCGAGCAGCGCGTAGCCCTGGCAGGGCAGTGGCGCGGAGGCCTCCTGGCGGACGCTGTTGTACGGCTGGAGCAGGGCGCGGCCGTCGGTGGGCGAGCGGAACTCGTACAGCACGTCCTCGCCGTTGGGGGAGAGGACGGTGCGCTCGTACACCAGGCCGTCGACCGGCTGGTCGAAGGTGCGCACGGTGCCGTCCACCAGGTGGCAGCCGCCGGGGAACGCCACGCCCTGGTCGGCGGGCAGCCGCAGGCAGGCCTGGCCGAGCGCGTCGATCCGGGTGACCGTGCCGGTGGGCAGGTGGACCACCAGGTGCCGCTCGGTCTCCTCCTGGTACGGGCGTACGCGTACCAGCAGCAGGGTGCCGAGCCGGGCGTGGGCGATCCGGGCGTCGGCGAGGGTCTGGAGGGCCTCGACCAGCGGTTCCCGGTGCAGCTCCCGGCCGTCCGGGGCGGCGATGGTCAGCCGGCCGCCGTCGACGCCGACCAGCAGCTCGCCGGCCAGGCCGGCGCGGGGCGGGCGGCCGGGGCCGGCGGGCAGCTGGTCGTCCCGGGTGAGGGCGGTCCAGGGCAGCTGCCCGCCGTCGGCGGGGGTGTGGTCGCGCTCGCCGCGCCCGTCCAGGTAGCCGGGCCGGGCGTCGCCGTCCAGGCGCCAGCGCAGCACCCGGACGTCGGCGGCGGCCGGGCCGGTGCGGAACACGGCGAGCAGCCGGCCGTCCACCGGGCGCAGCCGCTCCAGCCGGGCGTCGCGGAAGTAGCGCCGCAGGTCGGCGAGGTCCTGGTGCAGCCGCGGGTCGTCCAGCAGGGTGCCCTCGGTGGGCGCGGGGGAGAGGTCGGGGTGGTGCAGGCCGAGGACGTCGGTGAAGTCCCCTTCGCGGTCGGTGAGTTCGGCCGCGCGGGTGCCGAGCAGCAGCAGCCCGCCGGCGGTGGTGAGGTCCTGGGGAAGGCAGGCCCGGGCGGTGGTGAGCCGCCCGGTGCCGGCCAGCCGCAGCTCCCCGCCGCCGAACTCGGCGACCCGGCGGGCGTTCAACGCCTGGGCC
>NZ_JBHVFE010000076.1:0-25505 GCF_042801945.1 Kitasatospora sp. NPDC057542 | reverse complement strand
CACCAGTCGGTCGCATCCGCCCAGCCGCGCTCCGGCCGCCCCGCGCCGGCCCGCCGGCCCGGCTAGCCCTCGTCGAAGTGGTGCTCCCAGATCGTCTCCACCGACGGCTTGCCGTGCAGGTCCGGCACCTCCTGCAGCCAGGCCGGCCGGCCCGCCCGGGTCCGGGCCGCCCGCCGCCGCTCCGCCTCGCGCAGCTGCTCGGGCGTGGCGAAGCCCTCCGGCAGCCACTCCTCGGAGAGCACCACCCGGGCGGCCAGGTGCGTGACGTAGGCGTGCCGGACGGCGTCCACCGAGTCGAAGCCGGGCTCGCCGGCCAGCCACTCGTCCGGGACCAGCGCCACCACCTCCTCCAGCAGCGGCACGGTGACCAGCGGCCCGAGTTCCTCGTCGGCCAGCCGGACGTCCGGGGCCGAGCCGCCGAGCGCGTGCGCGCTGAGGTCGTACGCCTTGCCTACCGCCGCCTCGGCCCCCGCCCAGCGGTGATGGAAGATCAGTGCGGCGCCGTTGTCGATCAGCCAGAGCCGCCCGTGCCAGACCACCAGATTGGGGTTGTGCACGGTGCGGTCGACGTTGCCGGTCAGGGCGTCCAGCCAGACCACCCGGCCGGCCTCGACGGAGTCCACCGCGATCATCCCCGGCCGGAAGTCCCGCGCGCCGGGCAGCAGGTCCATCCCGAGGTTGAGGCCGGCGCTGGCCTTGAGCATGTCCTGGATCTCGGCGTCCGGCTCGTCCACGGCGACGGCCGGGTCGAAGTCCACCAGCCGCAGCTCGGGCACCCGCAGGCCCAGCCGCCGGGCCAGCTCGCCGACGATCACCTCGGCGATCAGCGCCTTGCGGCCCTGCGCGGCCCCGGTGAACTTGACCACGTACGTCCCCAGGTCGTCGGTCTCCACCACGCCGGGGACGGAGCCGCCGGCCCGCAGCGGGTCGACGTAGCGCACAGCAGTCACCAGATCGAGCACACCGGCCACCCTATCCCGCCGCGTCGCGGGCGCGACCCTGTGATTGGCTTGCCGGACAGAGCGGTTCCCACCACATGAGGAGAGCAAGGTCATGGGACAGGTGCAGGCCACCACCGAGCGGGTCTACGACGCGGCCCCCGAGCGGGTGTACGAGGCGCTGGCCGACTACCAGGTGACCCGCCCGAAGCTGCTGCCCGCACAGTACAGCGAGTACGAGGTGCGGGTCGGCGGCGCCGGTGCCGGCACTCAGGTGCACTGGAAGCTCCAGGCGACCGAGAAGCGGGTGCGCGACTGCCTCTTCACCGTCTCCGCGCCCAAGCCCGACCAGCTGGTGGAGAAGGACGCCAACTCCAGCATGGTGATCACCTGGATCGTCTCGGCCGTCGGCGAGGGCCGCTCCAAGGTCACCGTGACCGCCACCTGGCAGGGGGCGACCGGCATCGGCGGCTTCTTCGAACGCACCTTCGCCCCGAAGGGCCTGAACCGGATCCACGACCAGGTGCTGGCCAACCTCGCCGCCGAGGTCCGCTGAGGCCACCGCAGGTCCGCCGGGGACCTCATCGTTCGCCGAGGGCCTCAAGTTCCACTGAAGGCCTCGGTTTCCACTGAGGACCCCACGGTCCGCCGGGGCTCGCGGAGCCGCCGGAATCGCCAACCGTGCGATTCGCGCGCGTCGATCCATCAAAGCGATCGAATCGCCCTGGAATTCGAGCGGCTCGGTCGCCCGTACGAGCCGAAAGCCGTACGGGTGGCCGAACCACCACCTGCGGGTGATTGGCGCCACCAGGCGCCGGAGAGCCACCCTAGGCTCGCCGCCGTGCATATGACGATCCTTCACATTTCCCAACCGGTGGACGGCGGGGTCGCCCGCGTCGTCGCCGATCTGGTGCGGGGCCAGCGGGAGGCCGGCCATCGGGTGCTGGTCGCCTGTCCTCGCGGCGGGCGGCTGGCCGAGGAGGCCGCCGCGATGGGCGCGCTGGTCCAGGACTGGCCCGCCCGGCGCTCGCCCGGCCCGGGCACCCTCGCCGAGGCCTGGCGGCTGCGCCGGATCGTCCGGGCGGCCGCGCCCGACGTGGTCCACCTGCACAGCGCCAAGGCCGGGTTGGCCGGCCGGCTCGCGGTGCGCGGCGCGGTGCCGACCGTCTTCCAGCCGCATGCCTGGTCCTTCGCCGCCGTCGACGGCGCGCTGGCCGCTGCCACCCTGCGCTGGGAGCGCTTCGCCACCCGCTGGTCGCACCGGCTGCTGTGCGTCAGTGTCCAGGAGCGGGCCGACGGTGTGGCGGCCGGGGTGCACGCCGACTGGGCGGTGGTGCCCAACGGCGTGGACGTGCGCCACTACGCACCCGCCGACCGCCGCGCCGCCCGGATCGCGCTCGGCCTGGACCTGGACGCCCCGCTCGCGGTGTGTGTCGGGCGGCTGTGCCGGCAGAAGGGCCAGGACGTGCTGCTGGCCGCATGGCCGGAGGTGCTGCGCCGGGTGCCGCGGGCCCGGCTGGCGCTGGTCGGCGGCGGGCCGGAGGAGCAGCGGGTGGCGGAGCTGGTGCGGGAGACCGCCGAGCCCGCCCGGGTCCGGCTGGTCGGGGACGTACCGGACCCCCGCCCGTGGCTGGCGGCGGCCGACCTGGTGGTGCTGCCCTCGCGCTGGGAGGGGATGGCGCTGGCCCCGCTGGAGGCGATGGCGGCCGCCCGTCCGGTGCTGCTGACCGACGTGCCCGGCGCCCGGGAGTGCCTGCCGCCGTCCGAGCTCGCGCACGCGGTGGTCCCGCCCGAGGACGCGCGGGCCCTCGCCGTCCGGATGGGGGAAGCGCTGTCGGATCCGATCGAATGTGAGCGGCGCGGCGCCCGGCTGCGTGACCACGTGGTCGGTCGGCATGACGTGCGCACCGTGGTCGAACAGGTGGATGTCCTCTACCGCCACCTGCTGGGCGCCGGCCCGACGGCGGGGCGACGCCGGGCCCGTGTCCCCGAGCGGATCTGATCGTTTCACATGCCGTGAATGCCCGCCGTTTCCGGCGCTGTCGTATTCGCGCCCTCGACCGGATAGGGAGGCGAGGAGTCAAATCTCAAATACCTATTAATGGGCGGCTGGAATGAATTGGCAAGTCAACTTCCGCCCTGTGCAGCCCGGTTCTGTATTGTCGAATTTCGCCTGCTTCGTTCAGATTTCGCGCCGGGAATTCGCGGTTGAGCCCCTCGTGACCGACTCGTTCGTGACCGGTCCCTCCACGATCGGCCCCGCCACCGGACATCCGAAAGCCGCCAGCGGCAGCAGGTGCTGTCAGGACCGCGCCCACCGGGCCGGGACGGCCGCCCAGCGCCAACCGGTGCCGGGGCACCGTCACCCCGGGCACACAGCAGGGGAGATCGTGCGCTGATGACCATTGACCACGACAGTGTGCCGCGATCGGGCGGCCCCCTGGCCGGCCCCCGCCGGCCCGGCACCGGGCTGCTCGACCGTCCGACGGGAGTGGCGCACCCCCGAGTGGTCCCGTCGCCGCGCCGACCCCGCAGGACGGTCCGCGCCCGGCTGGCCCTGTCGCTCGCGCTGGTCCAAGCCGACATCATCGCGCTGTGCTCCGCCGGCGGCATCGCCAACCGTGCCGTCGACCCGGCCGCCCCGCTCGACCCGCTGCTCGGCGTCCCCGCGGTCCTGCCCCTGCTGCTCCTGCTCAACCTGGCCGGAGGCCTCTACCGCTCCCGGCTCACCCTCTCCGTCCTGGACGAACTGCCCGCGCTGGCCGCCCGGGCCGTGGTCGCCACCGCCTTCGCCGTCACCCTGTCCGGCTGCCTCGGCGACCGCTGGCCCGACTGCGGCCCGGCCGGCCCGGCCCGGCTCACCGTCCTGCTCGGCGCCCAGCTGCTGATCGCCGCCGTCGGCCGCGCCGTCCTCTACCACCTGGTCCGGCGGGCCCGCCGCAGCCACCCCAGCCCCGTCCTCGTGCTCGGCGCCGGCCGACTCGGCCACCGGGTCGCCGCCGCCCTCCGCGAGCACGGCGAGTACGGGATGCGCCCGGTCGGTTTCCTCGACGCGGACCCGCCGCTGTTGTCCGGCGACACCGGCCTGCCCGTCCTCGGCGGCCGCGAGGCACTGGAGCGCGAGGTGCGCCGGCACGGCGTCCAGCACGTGATCGCCACCGCCGGCGCCGAGGACGAGGCCGAGACCGCCGCCACCCTGCGCGAGGCCGCCCGGCTCGGCTGCCAGGTCTGGCTGGTGCCCGCGCTGCGCGAGTACGGCTCACTGCCCGCCACCCCGATCATCGGCGGCGACCACCTGTGGGGCTTCCCCTGCCTGCGGGTCGGCCGCCCGGCGAGGCGCCGCCCCGGCTGGGCCGCCAAGCGCGCCCTGGACGTCACCGCCGCCGCGGTCGGCCTGCTGCTGCTCACCCCCGTCCTGGTGCTCTGCGCCCTCGCCGTCCGCTTCGACACCGGTCCCGGCGTGCTCTTCCGCCAGCAGCGCACCGGCCTGGGCGGCCGGGTCTTCACCGTCCTCAAGTTCCGCACCCTGCGCCCGAGCAACGAGCACGAGTCCGCCACCCGCTGGAACATCTCCCAGGACCACCGGATGGGCACCGTCGGCCGACTGCTGCGCAAGAGCTCCCTGGACGAGCTGCCCCAGCTGTGGAACGTCCTGCGCGGCGACATGAGCCTGGTCGGCCCGCGCCCCGAACGGCCGTACTTCGCCATGCGGTTCGGCCAGGCCTACCCCGAGTACGCCGACCGCCACCGGGTCCCGGTCGGCCTCACCGGCCTGGCCCAGGTCAACGGCCTGCGCGGGGACACCTCCATCGAGGACCGGGCCCGCTTCGACAACCGCTACATCGAGAGCTGGAGCCTCTGGCAGGACGTCAAGATCCTGTGCCGCACCGCGGCTCTGATGCTCCACCCGGACGGGAGCTGATCCCGCGTGGCCCTGACCATCTCGGCCTTCCCCCGCCCGGCCTTACGGAAGGCGCTGCCCGCGCTCGCGCAGCGCACCAGCCCGCTGACCGCGGCCACCGTCCTGCTGGTCTGCGTGCCCACCGGGGAGAAGGACGTCGCCGCCGCCGTCCACATCACCGCCGCCGACCTCGCCTCGCTGGCCCTGGTCGCCCTCACCGCGCTCAACCTGCTGCGCGGGCGGCTGCCCGCGATCAGCCGCACCACCTGCGCGCTGTTCGGCGGGATCGTGGTCGCCGCCGCGGTCTCCACCATCGGCTCGATCGACCCGGCCGCCGGCGTCACCGGCTTCGTCCGGCTCACCCAGGTGTTCGTCCTTGTCCCCGCCGCAGTCCTCTGCTCGCTGCGCGACCGCACCGACCAGCGCCTGGTCCTCGGCTCCTTCGTGCTCGCCGCGCTGATCCAGGGCGTGGTCGGCGCGAAGCAGTACCTCACCCACACCGGCGCCTCCTACACCGGCCAGCCGATCCGGGCCGTCGGCACCTTCGGCGCACTCGACGTCATGGCGATGTCCAGCGTGGTCGGCTACGGGCTGCTCGCCGCCCTCGCGCTGGCCCTCGGCGAGCGCGGGCCCGGCGGCAACGCCCGGCTGCGCCGCGCGATGTGCGCCGCCGCCGCCTTCCTCTCCTTCCCGCTGGCCGTCTCCTTCAGCCGCGGCAGCTGGATCGCCACCGGCCTCGCCGCCACCGTGCTGCTGCTGCGCGCCGACGCCCGGCTGCTGGTGCGCAGCGCCGTCCTCGGCCTGGCCGCCGCGGTCGTCCTGGTCGGCGGCCTCGGCCTCGGCGGCTCCGGCGTCACCGAACGGCTCGGCTCGATCGGCTCCGTCTCCGCCGCCCCCGACCAGTCCGTCTCCGACCGGTACGACCTGTGGGCCACCGCCGGACGGATCTGGCAGGACCACCCCGTGCACGGGGCCGGACCCAAGGCCTTCCAGCAACTGCGCGACAGCCGCGCCCCGCTGCGGCTGTCCTCCGGCAGCGATGCCGCCGACGCCACCATCGGCTTCCAGCGCGAACCGCTGCTCTCCCCGCACAACATGTACCTCCTGGTGCTCAGCGAGCAGGGCCTGATCGGTATCACCGCCTACGCCGCGCTCTTCCTCGCCCTGCTGCTCGGCTGCCTGCACCACCGCCACGGCCCCGGGCTCGCCGCACTCGCCCTGCTCACCTGGGTACTGGTCGACTTCCTGTACGCCGACATCGGCGGCACCACCACCGTGCTGACCTCCGTCGTCCTCGGCCTCGCCGCCCGCGCGGCCGCACACCGGCCCGAGCGTCCCGCCACCGGGGCGGCGACCACCGGAGCGGCCCGGTGACCACCGACCAGCCGACCGCCCTCGCCTCCTCCCTCCCGGCCCCCCGCAGCGCCCCCGGCCAGGACCCGGCCGTCGAGCACCACCCGGCCCCCCGGCGCGGCTTCGTCGCCAAGGCCTTCGGCATCACCGTCGTCCTCAGCGCCGCCGGCTCCGGCCTCGG
This sequence comes from Kitasatospora sp. NPDC057542, assembly GCF_042801945.1. Classification (NCBI taxonomy): domain Bacteria; kingdom Bacillati; phylum Actinomycetota; class Actinomycetes; order Kitasatosporales; family Streptomycetaceae; genus Kitasatospora; species Kitasatospora sp. NPDC057542. The sequence goes on along the minus strand of NZ_JBHVFE010000076.1, from coordinate 19,132 downwards.
CCTGCTGCGCGACCTCCTGCTGGCCCGCTACTTCGGCGCCAACCAGGGCACCGACGCCTTCCTGGTCGCCTGGACCGTCCCCGAGACCGCCGCACCGCTGCTGATCGAGGACGCCATGTCCTTCCTCATGGTGCCCGCCTTCGCCCTCGCCCTGGTGCTGCGCGAGGAGGACCCGGACGCCCCCGACCCGGTCCGCCAGCTGGTCCGCGCCACCCTGCCCTGGCTGCTGATCGCGCTCGGCGGGCTCGCCCTGGCCGTCGCCCTGGGCGCCCCGGAACTGGTCGAACTCCTCGCCCCCGGCCTCACCGAACCCGACCTGGCCGTCACCTGCACCCGGATCACCGCGATCACCGTACTGCCCTTCGGTGTGGCCGGTTTCCTGGTCGCCGCGCTGCGCGCCCACCACCGCTTCACCGCCCCGGCCGGCATCTACGTCGCCTACAACCTCGGCATCCTCGCCGTCCTGCTCTGCTTCCACTCCTACCTCGGCGTGCGCTCCGCCGCCCTCGGCGTCGCGGCCGGCAGCCTGCTGATGGCCGGCCTGCTGGTGGGCCCCTTCCTGCGCAGGCTGCGCCAGGGCCCGCCCGGCGCCGGCCGAGGCCGCCGCTCGCGCCGGGCCCTGGTGCTGATGCCGCTCGCGCTGCTGCCGGTGGCCGCCTTCACGCTCACCCGCCAGTCCCAGGTCTTCGTCGAGCGCTACCTCGGCTCGGCGCTGCCGCCGGGCACCATCTCGCACCTCAACTACGCCGCCAAGGTCTCCCAGCTCGCCATGACGGCGGGCATCCTGATCTGCACCGTCACCTTCCCGCTGGTCGCCCGGGCACTCGCCGCCGGGGACCTCACCGCCGCCCGCGACCGGGTGGAGCAGGACCTCGGCCAGGCCGCGGCCGTCGTCCTGCTCGGCACCGCCTTCCTGATGGCCTGCGCCCCCTCGGTGGTCTCGCTGCTGTTCGAACGCGGTGCCTTCGGCCCGCACGACACCGCCGCCACCGCCGACGTCATCCGGGTGTACAGCTTCGGCCTGCCCGCCCAGGCACTCATCGGCGTGATGATCCGCCCCTACTTCTCGCTGCGTCCGGTGGTCCGCCGGGCCGACGACCCGGGCACCGAGGACGGCCGCCGCCGGCTGCTGGACTGGTACCCGGCCGCCGCGATGGTGTTCGGCCTCGGCGTCACCGTCGCTACCGGCCTGCTCACCACACCCGGCTTCGGCGCCCTGGGGCTGGCCGCCGGCAACGCGGCCGGCATCACCACCACCGCCGCACTGCTGCTGCACGGCCTGGTGCTCCGCGGCATCCCGCTGCGGCTGCGCCGGGTGCTCGGCGGCCACGGCCGGCTGGTGGCCGCCGCCGCCGGGGCCACCGTGCTCGGCACCGCTGCCGCCGGACTGGCCGCCGACCCCCTGCTCTCGACCCTCCTCGGAGGCCTCACCGTGGCGCTGGCCTTCGCGGCCCTCGGTACCGGGCTCGGCGCCCGCGAGGTGCGCGGCCCGGTCCTCGCCGTCGCCCGGGCCCTGGGGCCCGTCCGGAACCCGCGAACCGTCGCCGAAGAAGGGAAGCGTCCCCATGGACGATGAACGGGGAACCGTCCGTTCGGCCCGGGCGGGCGTCAGCAACACACCGCCGCACCGGGCACGGCCGCCCAGGAGCCGCCGCCCGGCCGGCGAACCGCCGATCCCCGGCTCCGCCTCGCCGTGGATCCTCGTGTACCACGCGGTGACGGCCGAGAAGGAGGACCCCGGCGGCCCGGTCACCGGCTTCTGCTACCCGTACGGCGCCGTCGACCTGCCCGCCGCCCCGGCCGTGTGCGACGCCGGGTACGACCACGCCTGCGCCATCGCGCACTCCCCGGTCACCGGCCGCTTCGCACTGCCCCGCTGCTGCCTCGGCGACCGCGACGGCGCCTGGTGGCTGCGCGCCGAGAAGGGCCGGCACCGGCTGCGCGACGCCGTCACCGAGCTGCGCCGGTCCCGCCGGGAGCCCCGGCCATGAGGGTGCTGCACATCGTCACCGGCCTGGCCTCCGGCGGCGCCGAGCGTCAACTCCAGCTGCTGCTGGGGCACCTGCCGGCGCACCAGCAGTGCGAGGTGCTCGCCCTGACCAATCCCGGCACGGTCGCCGCCGTGCTGCGCGCCGACGGCGTCACCGTCCACCACCTCGGCATGCGCGGCAACCGGGACCTCGGCGCGCTGCCCCGGCTGGTCCGGTTCGTCCGGGCCGGCCACTACGACCTGGTGCACACCCACCTCTACCGGGCACAGCTGTACGGCCGGCTGGCCGCCCGGCTGGCCGGGGTGCGCGCGGTGGTCTCCACCGAGCACTCGCTGCACGCCGGGGTGATCGAGGGCCGTCCGGTCACCCGGGGCGTCAAGGGCCTCTACCTGGCGGCCGAGCGGCTCGGCAGCACCACCGTCGCGGTCTCCCGCCAGGTCGCCCAGACACTGCGCTCCTGGGGCGTCCCGCCCGCCCGGATCGAGCTGATCCCGAACGGCATCGACACTTCCCGCTACCGTTTCCCGCCCGCCGAACGGGCCGCCGCCCGCCGCCGGCTGCGCGCCGAGCTCGGTCTGCCGTACGGGAGTTGGGTGGTCGGCGGGGTGGGCCGGCTGGTGCCCGGCAAACGCTTCGAGGTGCTGGTCGAGGCGCTCGCCGAGCTCGACCCTGCCACCCGGCTGGTGCTGGTCGGCGAGGGCCCGGAGCGCGCCGCGCTGGAGCGCCGGGCCGACGAACTCGGTGTGCGGGAGCGGCTGGTGCTCACCGGTGAGCGCGACGACGTCCCCGAACTGCTGGCCGCCCTGGACGTGTTGGCCGCCCCCTCCACCACGGAGACCTTCGGCCTCGGCGTCCTGGAGGGCCTCGCGGCCGGGCTGCCGGTGCGGCACAGCGCCTGCCCGGCGCTCGACGAACTGCCGCCCAGCGCCGCTCCGCAGGCCCGCCGCATCCCCTCCGAACCCGCCGCCTACGTCGCCGCGCTGCGCGACCTGCGGCCGCTCAGCAGGCACACCGCCGACCCGCTGCCGCACCCCCCGGCCGTCGGCCACTACGACATCGCCCGGGTCGCCTCAGACCTGGGTGCCCTCTATGACCGGCTGGCCCGCGACTGAACGCCCGCCACCGCCGGAAACGCCGTACCAGACCCAAGGAGCCACACCCATGACCACTTCGCGCCGAAGCGCCCGCCGCCTGGTCCGCCGCTGGTGGCCGGTGGTGCTCGCGGTTCCGCTGGGCGCCGCGGCCGGCGCCGGGTACGCCGTCGTCTCGCACCCGTCGTACTCCGCCAACGCCTACGTCCTCGTGGTCGCGCAGAACCCCGGGGAGGCCGCGATCGCGACCAACTTCGCCCAGGCGTACGGCCGGCTGGCCGGCCGGCCGCAGGTGCTCGCGGCGGCCGCCGCCGAGACCGGCCGCACCCGGTCCGAGCTGGAGTCCCTGGTGCACGGGACGACCTCCCCGGACGCCCCGATGATCGAGATCACCGGCACCGGGCAGCGCCCCCAGCAGGCCGCCCGGGCCGCCGACGCGGTGGCCCGGGCGCTGGTCGCCTTCGCCAACACCAGCAGCAAGGACACCAACGTCCGACTGGTGACGCTGTCCCCGGCCGCCGCGCCGGACAGGCCGACCACGCCGTCCGGGAAGCTGGACGTCGCGGTCGGCGGCGCGGCCGGGCTGCTGCTGGGCGCGCTGGTGATGACGACCCGCCGTCGGGGCGGCGCGGGGAGGCCGGAGGCCGCCGGGAGCCCCGGAACGCCGCAGACCGCGCAGGCACCGCAGGCCGCGCAGGCACCGCAGGCCGCGCAGGCACTGGAGGCCCCTGCCGCTCCCGTGCCGGTGGCGGTCCCGAGGACGCCGCGCCCGCGCAGCGAGGAGCCGGCCAAGGCCGAGGCCGAGCCCAAGGCCGAGACCGAGCCCAAGGCCGAGGCCGAGCCCAAGGCCGAGACCGAGCCCAAGGCCGAGGCCGAGCCCAAGGCCGAGACCGAGTCCAAGGCCGAGGCCGAGCCCAAGGCGGAGGCCGACCCCCAAGCCGAGTCCCAGATCGAGGCCGCGACCGAGGGCTCGAAGGTCGAGGGCACGAAGGTCGAGGGCACGAAGGCCAATGGCTCGAAGGGGAAGGGCACGAAGGCCGAAAAGAAGACCGCCGGGAAGACCGACAAGAGCACCGGCGTCGAGCCCGTGGCGGCGGAGCAGCCCCCGGCCGCGGAACAGCCCGCCGCCCGCTCGAAGGCCCCGGCCGGGAGCGGCCGATGAGCACCGAGACCCGCAGAAGCGTCCTGCCCGCCCAGTCGACGGCGCCGGCCTGGACCACCGAGCTGCGCTGCGAGGACGACGCCCTGGACGCCCTCGCCGAGGAGTGGGACGACCTGGCCGCCCGCTGCCGGACGGCCACCTTCTTCCAGGCCTCCGACTGGCAGCGCTCCTGGTGGCGTCACTACGGCCGCCCCGGCAGCCTGCTCGTGGTGCTGGTCCGCCGGGACGACCGGCTGGTCGGCGCCGGCGCCTTCGTGCGCCGCGGCGGGCCGCTCGGCGGCCTGACCGGCCTCGGCGGCGGACTGGTCGACTACACCGACGTCCTGCTCGACGACGAGTGCGCCGACAGGGCCGCCGCCGAGTTCGCCGCCGCCCTCCCGCTCGCCCGCCCGTGGCAGTGGCTGGAGCTGCGCGAGGTGCACCCCGAGGCGGCGGTGCAGCGGGTGTACGAGCACTGGCGCGGCAGCCGCTGCCGCTACCAGGACTCGCTCTGCCAGTACCTGCCGGCCGTCCCGATGGACCAGCTGCTCAAGCGGGTGCCCGGCAAGACCGCCCAGCGCAGCCGGGTGAAGCTCCGCAAGATCGCCGAGGCCGGGGTGAAGGTCCGTTCGACCCCGGTGGCCGAGGTGCCGCAGGCGCTGGACGGATTGCTGCGGCTGCACTTCCTGCAGTGGCAGGCGCGCGGCATCACGCCCGAACACCGCACCGAGCGGTTCGCCCGGCACCTGACCGAGTCCACCACCGGTCTGGTCGCCGCCGGCAAGGCCGCCGTCCACCAGTTCCACCTGGACGGCAGGCTGGTCGCGGTGAACCTGCTGCTGCTCTGCCCGTCCTTCGGCGGGCTGTACATGTACGGCGCGCACCCGGCGCTGCGCGAGCGGCTGGACATCGCCGGGCTGCTGTTCGGCGCGGCCCTGGACGAGACGGTCGGAGCGGGCGTCCCGTTGCTCGGCCTGCTGCGCGGCCAGGAGCCGTACAAGCAGCGCTGGCGGCCGGACCAGCTGTCCAACCAGCGGCTGCTGCTCGGCCCGGCGGGGGCGGCACCGGCGGCCGCCGTCCGGGCCGGGGCGGTGTGCGCCCGGCAGGCGGCGGCGCACCAGCTGCGCACCCGTTTCCCCCGGCTCAAGGAGGCGCTGCTGGCCCGCCGCCGCAGCTGACCGCTCAGTGCCGGGCGTGCGTCGCGCCCGCCGGCTTGCCCGTCGGCTTACCGGTCGTCGGACGGGCCGACGGGCTCGCCGTCCCACCGGGCGCGGCGGCACCCCCGGGCACAGCGGGTGCGGACGGCACGGTGGGTGAGTCCGGCGGGCTGGGCGGGACCGGCACCGCAAGCACGTCCGGCGCGGCCGGAACGGCGGGTGCCGCCAGCGCCTCCGCCGGCGTCGGCGCCCCCTTCGAACCGGCCATCAGCTGCTTGAACGTCGCCGCCGAGCGGGGATTGCGGTCGCACTCGAAGAAGCCGTGCGGGCAGTAGTCGGTGACGGTCTGGTAGGCGGTGTCGTGGGTGCGGATCCAGTCGACCATCCGCTGCACGAACTCGGGGTTGTCGCCATTGCGGAACAGCCCCCACTCCGGGTAGGAGACCGGCTTGCCGCGCTTGGCGGCGAACTCCACCTGGTCCTGCAGGCCGTACGGCTCGTGCACGTAGTCGTCGAAGGTGCCGCCGGCGGGCTGGTCGTAGTTGTCCATGCCGATGATGTCGACCACGTCGTCGCCGGGGTAGCACTTGGTCCACGGGACGGCGTCCAGGCCCCGGCTGGGGGCGAAGTCGAAGCGGAAGCGCTGCCCGGGCACCGAGCGCATCACCCCGACGATCCGCCGCCAGTACGCCTTCCACGCGGACGGGTCGGGTTTGCAGCGGTGGGTGTAGGTGGTGCCGTTCATCTCCCAGCCGAGAGTGAGCACGGTGTCCGCGCCGCCCAGCGCGACCAGCCGGTGCGCGAGCTTGAGGAAGTGCCCGTCGAAGTCCCCGCGCGCGCCCTGGGCGAGCAGCCTGGCGACCTCGCCGTCCGGCACGTTCGCCTCGCTGGGCACCAGCATCGGCACGCCGAGCACCAGCAGCCGGGACGGATCGGCCCGCCGCCACTGCGACCACAGGCCGAGCACCATCGGTTCGCCCTCGACGTCGCTCCAGCCGTTGCCCGCCAGATAGGTGTGGCCGACCTGCATGTTCGCGTCGCCCAGCCACTGCGCGTACTGGCGGATCTGCGGGATGTAGTCGTCCCAGGACCCGACGAAGGCACCGAACGGCGGCTCGTGACTCGGCCGCTGGACCGGCGGGCGGGAAGCCGCGCCGCGCGGCTCGATGACGCCCGAGGAGAGACTGTGCCGTTCGGTCTGGCTGAACGGCGTCCCGGCCGGGACGCTGGCCGTGGCCATCAGCAGCAGGGTGGCGGCGGCCAGCGTCAGGCGGCCGATTCGCATGGTGCTCTCCTCCGGGCGTCGAGTGGACGGGGCGCACGGTCTCGGCGTGGACGGACCGTGACGCCACGCTCGCTGACAGTAGGCCCAATGGAGGAAGGAAAAGCCGAATGTCACCCTAAAGTGGGCGCCAAAGACATGCCGTCCACCGAAACGTCTGCCGCAACGGCCGGCGACCGGCTGTCAGGTATCAGCTCTGTAACGGTCCTGCCGGGCCCTTCCGGACCGCTCCGGCACGCCCGGCGGAGCGGCCGGAGCGCCGACGGCGCAGGTGGGCGGGTGGACGTACGGGGAGGGTCCGCGCGGCCGGGCGGACGCCCGACGCGACGGGCCGGTGGCGGAACCGGGCTGACTCGCGTGCCCGCTGAAAGGTACGCTCCGCCCGTGTCCTGGAAGCCTCTGCGTGTACTGACCCCCCGCTCGATCCTGCCTGCCTCGGCGGTGGTGCTGGTCCTTGCGGCCGGAGCGGCGGCGCACGCGAACAAGCCGGTGCCGTTCGGTGACCGGGTCGCGGGACCGGGCGACGCGGGGGCGACGCCGGTGAACTCCGAGTCGCTCAGCTCGGCCGACCTCGACCTGCGGGTGGGGCCCGGCCTGGAGGCCTTCCACAAGCAGACCGGCGAGCAGGCCTGGTCCTACCGCCGCGAGGGCGCCGAGGCGCTCTACCTGGCGATGGCCGGCGACAACGCGATCGTGGTCTGGGACGACGGCATGGTCACCTCGGTGCGCCCCGGCGACCACGAGGTGCGCTGGCACCGTGCGGTGCCCGGCCTGGCCGACTGGCTGCACGGCGATGGCGAGCCCGGCGCCGACAAGCGGACCGACGCCCAGCGCAAGGCACTCGCCAAGCAGCGGGCCGCGGGCGCGCTGCACACCGTCCAGCGGGACGGCTCGCCCTGGCTGGCCCTGGTCACGCCGAACCTGACCATGGGCCTGCGCGACGCCGACGGCGACCTGCGCTACAACGACAAGCCCTCCGCCGGCTGCGCCTACGACCCGCTGCGCACCGTCCACACCGACTACGCCGTGCTCATCCCGCGCACCTGCACCAACAGCAGCGGGCAGGCCGTCTCCGGCGGCATCACCGGCTACCGGCTGGACAGCAACGGCTGGGCCATGAGCACCGGGCCGACCGCCACGGTCAAGGTGCTGGACCGCAGCCGGGTGGAGATCACCGACGGCCCGATCGTCCCGCCCAGGGTGTTCGACACCAAGGCAGCCGCGCCCGAGACGGCCTGCGGCGGCGTGGACGCGCTGTTCGCGGCGGTCCGCCCGCAGGGCGGCTGCGCGGCGGACCCGTCGCCGAACCCGGCCGCCGGCGACCCGGCGGCCCAGACGAACCCCCCGGCCCCGGACGCCGAGGCTGCCACCGGAGCTCCCGCGGTGGACCAGCCGGCCGCGCAGCCGCAGTAGCCGGGAGGGCTCGCGGACGACGGCCCCCGGTCGGGGGTCGGCGGTCGGTGTGCCGCCGCTCGGTGTGTGCCGACAGGCGCCGGGAGTCGGTGAATACCCCAGGACGGTACTTCTCCGGGGGCGGCGCGGGGCCCGGTAGACTTGCCGTCATGGCTATCTTCTCCGGGCAATAGCGGGCGGCGGCGCCACGAGGGTCGCGCCGACCGCCGATGAAGCCCCCACACGCCAACCCGGCCCCGGGTCCGTCCCACCCGGCCGCCCGCTCACGTCCCAGGAGTAGTTCCCAGCCATGATTTCCACCAACGCCCTCGAACTGCGTGCCGGTGCCCGGATCCTGATCGAGTCCGCGAGCTTCAAGGTCGCCGCCGGCGACCGGATCGGTCTGGTCGGCCGCAACGGCGCCGGCAAGACCACGCTCACCAAGGTGCTGGCCGGCGAGGGCCTGCCGGCCGCCGGTACCGTCACCCGTTCGGGCGAGGTCGGCTACCTCCCGCAGGACCCGCGCACCGGTGACCTGGACGTCCTCGCCAAGGACCGCATCCTGTCCGCCCGCGGCCTCGACACCGTGCTGAAGAAGATGCGCGAGAACGAGGACCGGATGGCCAACGGCCAGGGCGCCACCCGGGACAACGCGATGAAGAAGTACGCCCGGCTGGAGACCGAGTTCCTCACCAAGGGCGGGTACGCCGCCGAGGCCGAGGCCGCCACCATCGCCGCCGCGCTGGGCCTGCCGGACCGCATCCTCGGCCAGCCGCTGCACACTCTCTCCGGCGGTCAGCGCCGCCGTGTCGAGCTGGCCCGGATCCTCTTCTCGGACTCCGACGTGCTGCTGCTCGACGAGCCCACCAACCACCTGGACGCGGACTCGATCGCCTGGCTGCGGGACTTCCTGAAGACCTACAAGGGCGGCTTCATCGTCATCTCGCACGACGTCGACCTGGTCGAGACGGTCGTCAACAAGGTCTTCTACCTGGACGCCAACCGCTCCTGCATCGACGTCTACAACATGGGCTGGAAGCAGTACCAGCAGCAGCGCGAGGACGACGAGAAGCGCCGCAAGCGCGAGCGGGCCAACGCGGAGAAGAAGGCCGCGACCCTCAACGCCCAGGCCGACAAGATGCGTGCCAAGGCGACCAAGACGGTGGCCGCGCAGAACATGGCCCGCCGGGCCGAGAAGCTGCTGTCCGGGCTGGAGCAGGTGCGCCAGAGCGACAAGGTCGCCAAGCTGCGCTTCCCCGAGCCCGCCCCCTGCGGCAAGACCCCGCTGACCGCGAGCGACCTGTCCAAGTCGTACGGCTCGCTGGAGATCTTCGCGGGCGTGGACCTGGCGATCGACCGCGGTTCGCGGGTCGTCGTCCTCGGTCTGAACGGCGCGGGCAAGACCACCCTGCTGCGGATGCTGGCCGGGGTGGAGCAGCCGGACACCGGCGAGGTGATCCCCGGTCACGGTCTGAAGATCGGCTACTACGCCCAGGAGCACGAGACCCTGGACCCGGACCGCAGCGTGCTGGAGAACATGCGCTCGGCCGCGCCGGACACCGACCTGGTGCAGATCCGCAAGATCCTGGGCTCCTTCCTGTTCTCCGGCGACGACGTCGACAAGCCGGCCGGGGTGCTCTCCGGCGGCGAGAAGACCCGTCTGGCGCTCGCCACCCTGGTGGTCTCCTCCGCCAACGTGCTGCTGCTCGACGAGCCCACCAACAACCTCGACCCGGCCAGCCGCGAGGAGATCCTGGGCGCGCTGCGCGAGTTCGCCGGGGCGGTCGTCCTGGTCACCCACGACGAGGGCGCGGTCGACGCGCTCCAGCCGGAGCGGATCATCCTGCTGCCGGACGGTGTGGAGGACCTCTGGAGCCCGGCCTACGCCGATCTGGTCTCCTTGGCCTGACCGGAAGTAGACGCGAGATCCGCTTTTCAGATGAGAATATCTAGTCCTTTCGGCGTGTCCGGGAATGAAGTAGACCCGGATTCCGTTTAAGGACTTTCCGTCGGCCCGCCACTCGATCGTGGTCGGGCCGACGCTGCTGATCAGCAGTTTCGCGGTGAGCGGCGGTATCAACCCAGGGGGCGTGCACTCTGTGTGAGCGCCCTGATGCGCTCGGATCACCACCGGCGGACCGCGCATTTCCGACACCGACCTTGTCGAATGGGTGGCCAGGACGCGGTGGATGGGTGATCATGGGAATCTGACCGAGCAACGCTACGAGGAGGCACGGGTGGCCGAGACTCTGAAAAAGGGCAGCCGGGTGACCGGTGCCGCGCGTGAGAAGCTCGCGGCCGATCTCAAGAAGAAGTACGACTCCGGGGCGAGCATTCGCGCTCTCGCGGAGGAGACCGGTCGTTCGTACGGCTTCGTGCACCGGATGCTGAGCGAGTCCGGAGTGATCCTCCGGGGCCGCGGCGGTGCCACGCGGGGCAAGAACAAGGCAACTGCCGGGGCCGGTTCCTGACGGTTCGTCAGCCATTGGCTGGATGACGCGGCGGCAGGGCGCCGACCGAGGAGACGACGGCTGGCCACCAGCTGGGCGTCCGCCCTCGGGTCGTGTGGACCGGCCGCCGATCGTCATGTCCGGGATGCCGCCCGTTCCTCATTCCTCGCCTCCGTTCGTTTTCCTTTCACTCCTCGATTTCGCCCCTCGGCCTCCCTCTTCGCCGAGCATCGTGGGCCCGTCGATCTTTCCGGGCCGGGGCACTGCCCTCGCGTGTCGAGTTTTGTTACTCTCCGGTAGCCAAGTCTCTCGCCACCGGAGGTCCCCGCATGACCGCTCCCGCCATCGACCCGCAGGCCCCGAGCTGGGAGCGGGACGGCGTCCGTCTGGAGATCGAAGGCGAACTCGCCGTCATCACCCTGTGTCAGCCGAAGCGGCGCAACGCCCAGTCGCCCGCCCTCTGGCGCGCCCTCACCGACGCGGGCCGCGAGCTGCCCGGCAGCGTCCGGGTGGTGCTGCTGCGTGCGGAGGGGCTCTCCTTCTCCGCCGGGCTGGACCGGGCCATGTTCACCCCTGAGGGCATCCCCGGCGAGCCCACCTTCCTCCAGCTCGCCGCCTCCGGCGACCGGGAGCTGGACGAGGCCATCGCCTCGTACCAGGAGGCCTTCACCTGGTGGCGCCGCCCGGACCTGATCTCCGTCGCGGCGGTCCAGGGCCACGCCGTCGGTGCGGGCTTCCAGCTGGCCCTCGGCTGTGACCTGCGAGTGGTCGCCGAGGACGTCCGGTTCGCGATGAAGGAGACCTCGCTGGGCCTCGTCCCGGACCTGGCCGGCACCAAGCCGCTCACCGATCTCGTCGGCTACGCGCGAGCCCTGGAGATCTGTGCGACCGGCCGCTGGGTGGGCGCCGAGGAGGCCGCCGCGATCGGGCTGGCCAACCTGGTGGTGCCGGGCGGGGAGCTGGACGCCGCCGCCCGCGACCTCGCGGCGGCCCTGCTGGCCGCCCCGCGCGGCGCGGTGATCGAGACCAAGGCCCTGCTGCAGGGGGCCGCCGGGCGCTCCTTCGACGAGCAGCGTTCGGCCGAACGGGCGGCGCAGGCCCGCCGGCTGCGGGAGCTCGCCGGGATCGGCGACTGACCGCACGGCAACGAGGCAGGGCCCGACCCCGAGGGATCTCCCCGGGGTCGGGCCCTGCGTCGTGCACGGGGCGGGGCGAGGTGGGCGTCGTCGCTCGGCGGGCGGGGATCGTGGCGAAATGCCAGAGTTAGGGGGGTTTGCGATACAGCTGGAGCCGCACGACGGGAGAAACACCCATGCCTGACACTCCGACGCCCGCGACCATGCACAAGCACACCGGCAGCGGCACTGGCAGCGCCGCGCCCGCCGGTCCGCCGCCGGGTGCCGGCGGTGCCAAGCCGGTGCGGGAGCGCGGCCACACCGCGCTGGCCGTCGGCGTGGTGGAGAAGATCGCCGGGATGGCGGCCCGCGAGGTCGTCGGGATTCACGCGCTCGGCTCCGGGCTCGCCCGTACCTTCGGCGCGATGCGGGACCGGGTGCCCGGCGGCAAGTCCAGCGTCGGGCGGGGCATCAAGGCCGAGGTCGGCGAGAAGCAGACCGCGATCGACATCGCCCTGGTGGTCGAGTACGGCGTGGTCATTCCCGAACTCGCCCACCAGGTGCGGGAGAACATCATCAACGCGGTCGAACGGATGACCGGCCTGGAAGTCGTCGAGGTCAACATTGCGGTCAACGACGTCCACCTCCCGGACGAAGTGGAGTTCGAGGAGGAAGAGGAGCCGGTGCCGGTGTCCGGGCAACGGCCGAAGCTCAAGTAACGGGGCCGGGTGCGGGCGGGCAGCGGCGGGCCGGGGTCGGCCGGGGTCCGGTCCGAGGACCAGTCGAGGCAGCGGGAGACAAGGGAGTAGCGGATGAACCTGGCCATCATCGGCCTGGTGGTTGGCATGGCCCTCGGCTTCGCCGGGTACTTCGGTGGGTTCGCGGCCTTCCTGTTGGTGGCCGCGCTCGGGCTGGTCGGTTTCGTGATCGGGCGCCTGCTGGAGAGTGACATCGATCTCGGCGACCTCGGTGACCTGCTCCGCGGCCGCGACCGGCGCCGTTGATGGCGGGCCCCGCGTCGGTTCCGGCCGTGGCTTCCGGTTCGGGGTCCGTGCCGGGGCGTCGGGGGCGGCTCAGGGTCGCCGACCGGGTGTACGCCCGGATCGCGGATCGGGCCACCCGGGAGGTGCTGTCCGAGGCCTGGCCCGCCGGACGGGCGAAGGGGGCGCCGCCGCATGTCTCGGTGACCGTACCGGGGAGCACGGTGAAGGTCCGGGTGGCACTTGAGCTGCCGTTCCCTTCGGACATCGCGGCGCTGGCCGGGGCGGTGCGGCAGCGGATCAGGGAGCGGGTGGCGGGGCTGACCGGGGTCAGGGTGTCGGAAGTGGTCGTCGTGGTCGAGAAGTTGGTGACGGGGGGTTCCTCGTGAACGCGGAGGTTTCCGGGGCGCAGGTTCCCGGGACCGAAGGCGTGCAGGCGCCGGCGCCGGGGGTTCGGCCGGGGAAGGTGAGGCGGCTGCGGGCGCCTCGTACGGCTGCGGCGGCCTTGGTGGCGACGGGGGTACTGGTGGTGGCGGGGGCGCTGCTGTACGACGTGGTCGCCGTGCGGTTGGGGCAGCCGGCGCGGCAGTGGCGGGCGCAGATCGCGGACGAGCTGGCGACACGGCACCTCGACGACCTGCGGGTGCTGGTGGGGGCCGGAGCGGCGACCCTGCTCGGCGGGTGGCTGCTGTGGCTGGCCGTCGCGCCCGGGCTGCGGCGGTGGCTCGTGCTGCGGCCGTACGGCGGGACGACCGCGGCCATCGACCGGGCCGGGGTCGGGCACCTGCTGGCGGACCGGGCGGCGGGGCTGGACGGGATCGACCACCTGCGGGTCCGGGTCGGGCGGCGGCGGGTCCGGGTGTCGATGGTGGGGGTGGCGGATCCGGCGCTGGTGCAGCGGCAGTTGCGGGACGAGCTGGGACGGGTGGGATTGGGGCGGCCGATGCGGCTGGACGTGCGGGCGGCGCGGGGGGCTGCGGGCGTGGTGGGGGAGGACCCGGGTGGGGGTGCCGGTGTTGGGACGGGGGCCGGGGCTGCCGGCGGTGAGGGGGTGACGGGGTGAGCAGAACGGTCGTCAACCGGGCGATGCTGGGGATGGTGGGGGCGGTCCTGCTGGTGGCCGGGGTGCTGGTGCTGGCAGGCGGGCTCGACCTGTACCGGCGGCTGGGCGTACATCCGCCGCAGTGGTGGCCGCTCACCTCGCCCGACCAGCCGGTGGTGAGCGCGAGTTCGCGGGTGCGGTGGGTGGCGTCGGCGTGGTGGTGGCCCACGGTGATCGGCGGGCTGACCGTGCTGGTCGCGGGGACGGTGTGGTGGCTGGTGGCACAGCTGAGGCGCAGTGGGCTGTCGAGCATCGCGGTGCCGACACCGGGGGTGAGCGGGCTTCGACTGCGGGTCGGTGCGCAGGCGCTGGAGGAGGCGCTGGAGAACCGGACGGCGGTGCTGCCGGAGGTCGAGCGGGCCGGGGTGCGGCTGGTGCGGGCGCCGAGACATCCGCGGTTGCGCGGGGCGGTGCGGTTGCGGCCGGGCGGGGACCCGGCCGCGCTGGTGGAGCACTTCGAGGACGGGCCTCGTTCGGATGCATGCGGGAGCCTGCGGCTGGCGCAGTTGCCGGCCGATCTGCGGATCCGGGTTCTGCAGAGCGCCCCCGCCGAGCCGCGGCATGGGCGGGGTCGGCGGGGGCGCAGGCGGAGGCTGCCGAGGGTGGAATAGCCGGGACCGGCCGGTCAGGGCCGAGTGACCGAGAGCGGAGCGGGAGTGGGGGCAGGAGCCGAGAGGGGCGGGGCGGGGGTCAGAGGGTGCGGAGCGCGCCGCCGTCGACGGGGACCATGACGCCGGTCAGGTAGGAGGCGGCGGGGGAGAGCAGGAAGGCGGCGACCTTGCCGAACTCCTCGGGGGTGCCGTAGCGGCGGAGCGGGATGGTGGCGTTGGCCTGGGCGCGGGCGGCGTCGGGGTCGGGGGCGAGGCCGTCGAGCTCGCGGACCCGGTCGGTGTCGATCCTGCCCGGGAGCAGGCCGAGCACGCGGATGCCGCGGGGGCCGAGCTCGTCGGCGAGGGACTTGGCGGCCATGGCGAGACCCGGGCGCAGACCGTTGGAGATGCCCAGGCCGGGGATCGGCTGGCGGACCGAGCTGGAGAGCACGAAGGCGATCACACCACCGTCGGGGAGCGCGGCGGCGGTGGCGCGAGCGAGCCGGAGGGCACCGAGGAAGACGGACTCGAAGGCGTCGCGCCAGGCGTCCTCGGGGGTGGTCTCGACGGGGCCGGCCTGCGGGCCGCCGACGCTGATCAGGATGCCGTCGAGACGGCCGAAGTGCTGTCGGGCCTCGGCGATGAGGCGCTCGGGGGTGTCGGGGGAGGCGTTGTCGGCGACGAGGCCCCGGGCGGTGCCGAAGGTCTCGAGTTCGGCGACGGCGGTGTCGACGGCTTGCTGGGTGCGGCCGCTGATGAGCACGCGGGCGCCGTCGGCGGCGAGTTCGCGGGCGCCGGCGAGGCCGAGGCCCCGGGTGGCGCCGGTGACGATGTAGGCCTTGTCTTTCAGTCCGAGATCCATGGGGACATAGTGCCCGGTGGGGGTCGGGGTTTGCGGGCCGGGGCTCCCGGGAGGGTGGGGGAGTGGGTGGGTTTCCGCGCGGGCGCGCGCGGGCTTGGCCCTGCACGCCCGCCGGGGTGGGGCGGGTCGGGGCTGGCGTTGACGCCGGGGGGAAGGTTTACGGTCGTTGCCGGAAGTGCGGGAGGAGTGGTTCGGCGTGCGGATCGGGGAGTTGGCGGAGCGGGCGGGGACGACCACGCGGGCGTTGCGGTACTACGAGCAGTTGGGGTTGTTGCCGGCCCGGCGGGCGGGCAACGGGTACCGGGCGTACGACGAGGCGGATCTGCGGTTGCTGCGGGAGATCCGGATGTTGCAGGACTTCGGGTTCGGGCTGGAGGAGACCAGGCCGTTCGTGGAGTGTCTGCGGGCGGGGCACCCGGAGGGGGACTCGTGCCCGGCCTCTCTGGAGGTGTACCGCCGGAAGTTGGGGGAGCTGGACGAGTGCATCGCCCGGCTCCAGGACGTGCGGGCGCAGGTGGCGGGGCAGTTCGATCGGGCGGTGAGGGCCAGGGACGAGTTGGCCGCCGTTCAGGAACCGCCCCTTTGTGAACTGGTGAAGGAGTAGACGGTGGTGGAGATCACGGGTGTGCCGGCGGTGACGGACGAGACGTTCGCCGCGGAGGTGCTGGCGGCCGGGGGACCGGTGCTGGTGGACTTCACGGCGGACTGGTGCCCGCCGTGCCGGATGATGGCGCCGGTGCTGGCGGACATCGCGCGGGAGGAGGCGCATCGGCTGCGGGTGGTGAGCGTGGACGTGGACCACAACCCGCGGACGCAGTCGGCGTACGGGGTGCTGTCGATGCCGACGCTGATGGTGTTCCGGGACGGGCGGCCGGTGCGGTCGGTGGTGGGGGCGCGGGCGAAGGCGCGGTTGCTGAGGGAGTTGGACGACGTTCTCTAGGCGGGGACGGCGTCGAGCGGGACCTCGGCTTCGGCGGCCTGCTTGGCGCGGTCCTTGGCCTCGCGTCGGGCGAGGACCCAGACACCGACCGGGATCATGGCGGTGAACAGCCACCACTGGATGGCGTAGGCCATGTGCGGGCCGATGTCGGAGTGGTTGGGCTCGGGGATCAGCTCGGGCTGGTCGGCCGGGGCCGGGGTGGTGCCGGTGAGTTCGAGGTAGCCGCCGAGGAGGGGGGCGCCGGTCCGCTTGGCCTGCTCGTCGGTGTTGATCAGGTTGAACTGGCGGTCGGGCAGGCCCGTGCGGTCCTTGATGCCGCTGGCGCCGTAGGTCTCCTCGGCGCGCAGGCGGCCGGCGAGGGAGACCTCGCCGGTGGGGGCGGCCGGGACGGGCGGGTACTCGGTGGCTCCGGTGCCGGAGGCGACCCAGCCGCGGTTGACCAGGACGGTGCCCTTGCCGTCGGCGAGCTGGAAGGGGGTCACGACGAAGTAGCCGATGGTCCCGTTGGAGTCGGTCCGCTTGCGGACCACGAACTCGTGTGCCGGGTCGTACTGTCCGGTGGCGGTCACCGCGCGCCAGGTGAGGTCCTTGGGGACCGCGAAGCCGGGGGTCGGCGACAGGGTGTCGAAGGGGACCGGCGCGGCCGTGAGGGCCTGGCCGATCAGCTCGTTCCGGGCCACCCGTGCCTCGTGGCGGTGCAGCTGCCAGAAGCCCAACTTGATCGTCGCGGGGATCAGCAGCAGCGCGACCAGCATGGTGATCAGCCACTGTCGGGTCAGCAGAAAACGGTACACATGGGAACGGTACGCCGACCTCACAACCGGCTCACGCACCGGGGTGCGGGGCGACTTCGCGCAGCAACTGGAGGAAGGCGTCCTCGCCGACCACTGGGGTGCCGACGTCGCGGGCCTTGCGGGCCTTGCCGCTCCAGCTGTCCGGCTCGTTGGTGACCAGCAGGCTGGTGAGGCGGCTCACCGAGGTGGCGATGTGCAGGCCGGCCTCGACCGCGCGGTCCTCCAGGACCTCGCGGTCGGTGGCGGTGTCGCCGGTGATGGCCACCCGCATGCCCTGGACCAGCGGCTTGCCGTCCTCCCAGCGCCCCGGGTTGGGGTGCGGGCAGGGCGGGCGCTTCTTGGCCTGGCGGTACGTGGCACCGGACCAGGTGCTGCGGCCGGGTGTGGCGGGCTCCTCCTCGCCGAGGTCGGTGACCGCGACGCAGTTCTGGAGCGGTAGTGGCACGCCGCCGTCGCGGGCGAGGTGCAGGCTCGGGCGGAAGGCCTCGGCGAGCACCCGGGCGTCGTCAAGGGCGTTGTGGGCGTGGCGCTGCTGGACACCGAAATGGGCGGCGAGCGAGGACAGCTTGCCGTTGGGCAGCGGCAGGCGCAGGTCGCGGGAGAGGACCATGGTGCACAGCCGCTGTTCGACCGGGGCGCGCAGGCCGGCCCGGGAGAACTCGCGGGAGATCATGTTCCAGTCGAAGAGTGCGTTGTGCGCGACCAGGACGCGGTTCTCCAGGCGCGTGGCGAACTCGTCGGCGATCTGCGGGAAGGTCGGGGCGGTCGCGAGCAGTTCGGCGGTGAGGCCGTGGATCCAGACCGGGCCCGGGTCCCGCTCGGGGTTGACCAGGGTGTACCAGTGGTCGACGACGTCGCCGTCCGCGTCCAGCTGGTAGACACCCGCCGAGATGACGCGGTCCGAGCGGCCGAGACCGGTCGTCTCGACGTCGACGACCGCGAAGCCCCCGGTGGGGGCGGCGGAGCGCTGCGCGGGGACCGGTGCGGTCCGCGGCGCTCCGTACGTCTCGGGCTGGATCGGTTGCATGGTCCAACAGGATAAGGGGCCGGGCGGGGGGCTCCGGCCGGAATGTTCCGACCGGCCGGCCGGAATAGAGTGGTCGGCGGGGGTGTCGTACACCTGGTCGAGATCGTTCAGCTAAGGAACAGCGCATGCGTGCCACCGTGATTCACGGCCCCAACGACATCCGGATCGAAGAAGTACCGGACCCGGTGATCCAGCACCCGACGGACGTGGTGCTCCGCGTGGTGAACGCCTGCATCTGCGGCAGCGACCTGTGGGCCTACCGCGGGGTGGCGCAGCGGGTGGCCGGACAGCGGATCGGGCACGAGTTCCTGGGCGTGGTCGAGGAGGTCGGCGCCGAGGTGCGCGGCTTCGCCAAGGGCGACCTGGTGGTCGCGCCGTTCGTCTGGTCGGACGGGACGTGTGACTTCTGCCTCGAAGGCTTCCAGACGTCCTGCCCGCACGGCGGGTTCTGGGGGCAGGTCGGGTCGGACGGCGGCCAGGGCGAGGCGGTGCGGGTGCCGTTCGCGGACGGGACGCTGGTGAAGCTGCCGAAGGAGGCGGCGGGCGACGAGAAGCTGCTGCCCGGGCTGCTGGCGCTGTCCGACGTGATGTCGACCGGGCATCACGCGGCGGTCTCGGCGCGGGTGCGGCCCGGTGCGACGGTCGCGGTGGTCGGCGACGGCGCGGTGGGCCTGTGCGGCGTACTGGCGGCGCACCGGCTGGGCGCGGGCCGGATCATCGCGCTGGGTCGGCACGAGGCCCGCACCCGGCTGGCCCGTCGCTTCGGTGCGACGGACGTGGTGGCGGAGCGCGGCGAGGCCGCGGTCGAGGCGGTGAAGGAGCTGACCGGCGGTCAGGGCGCGCACGCGGTGCTGGAGGCGGTCGGCACCGAGGAGTCGATGCGGACGGCCATCTCGATCACCCGGGACGGTGGCGCGGTGGGCTACGTCGGGGTGCCGCACGGCGGCAGCGCGGGCGTCGACATCGGTCAGATGTTCGGCCGAAACGTCTCGTTGAACGGCGGCGTCGCCCCGGCCCGGGCGTACATCCCCGAACTGCTGCCGGACGTGCTCTCGGGCGCCATCGAGCCGGGTCTGGTCTTCGACCGCACCGTCGACCTGGACGGCGTTCCGGACGGCTACCGCGCGATGGACGACCGCTCCGCCCTGAAGGTGCGGATCGCGTTCTGAGGCGTCGGCCTCCCGGCACCGGCCCGTGCCGCCCCGTGTGGGCGCGGCA
>NZ_JBHVFE010000075.1:0-25734 GCF_042801945.1 Kitasatospora sp. NPDC057542 | reverse complement strand
GCGTACCGCCCGTTCGGGTCCACCATCCGGGTCGGCCCCGGTGCGGCCGTTCCCTTACCGCCGTCCGCTCGCCGCGAGCGGACGGGACCTCAGCAGGGCCCGGGCCGGCAGGGCTGTCGCGGCGAGGCAGAGCACCACGGCCCCGGCAGCCAGCGGCAGGGCGGTGCCCGGCGGAACGTACGGCGAGGCGCCGGCCAGTCCCCGGGCGATCGGCACCAGGGTGATCCAGGCGATCAGACTGCCCAGCAGCAGCCCGGCCGCGGCCACCAGCAGCGCCTCCCAGCGCATCATGCCGCGCACCTGCCGCCGGGTGGCACCGGTGAGGCGCAGCAGCGCCACCTCGCGGCTCCGGTCCAGGACCGTCATCACCAGCGTGTTGGCGGCGGTGATCGCCGCGAAGCCGCCGAGGACGCCCGCCATGACGGAGTTCGCCCAGTCACCGGACTCGCGCTTGCGGTCGGTCTGCGCGACGTACCCGGCCCGGTCGGTCTCCGTGATCCCGCCGACCGCGGCCTCTCCGGGGGCTGCGGTGTCGCCGGGGAGCTTCTCCAGCCGGGCGGCGACGTCGGCGCGGTCGGCGCCGGGGGCGTCCGCGACGAGCACCTGACTGTCATAGGCGACGCCGGCGTGTGCGGCGACGGCCGCCCGGGGCAGGATCAGTTGCCCGAAGCCGAGCCCGCGTTCGTACGTGGCGACGACCGTCTGCTGTGTCTGGGCGCCGTCGCCGAGCCAGAAGGCGGCGCGGTCGCCGACCTTGAGGCCGAGCTTGTCGGCGAGGGTCGCGTCGAGGGCGACGGTGTCGGTGCTCCGGGCGAGGTCGGCGAGCGAGCCGCTGCGCACGCCCAGGTCGAGCACCCGGGGCAGCTTCGCCGGGTCGCCGGACACGCCGAGGACGTTGGCGGAGCGGAGCTTCCCGTCGGAGCGGTAGACGGCTCCGGTGCGCAGCAGGCCGATCGCGGCGTCGACGCCGGGCACCTGGGCGG
The DNA here is from genome assembly GCF_042801945.1 of Kitasatospora sp. NPDC057542. Classification (NCBI taxonomy): domain Bacteria; kingdom Bacillati; phylum Actinomycetota; class Actinomycetes; order Kitasatosporales; family Streptomycetaceae; genus Kitasatospora; species Kitasatospora sp. NPDC057542. The sequence goes on along the minus strand of NZ_JBHVFE010000075.1, from coordinate 24,751 downwards.
CCCGTTCGGCGGTGGCGGCGGGCAGGCCCGGGCCGGTCGAGCCGAGCACGTGGTCGGCGACGACCCCGTCACGCACCTGCTCGCCGGTGGCGTGCTGGACGGTGCTCTGGATGAACAGCATGGTGCCGCAGAAGGCGCTGACCATCGCGATGGGCGTGATCGCGGAGGTCAGCCGGCGGGCGTTGGCCCGGGCGTTGTCGGCGGCCAGCGAGCCGGAGGTGCCGCCCGCGCCCGCCCGCAGCGGCAGGCCGAGCACCCCGGCGGCGATCCGGGCCACCCAGGGGCCGAGCAGGGCGATGGCCACCAGGAAGCACATGACCACGCCGAGCGCGGTGTTGGCGGCGTTCTCGCCGCGAAGGTTGGCGGCGACGACGGTCAGCACGACGCCGCCGGCGATGGCCACCAGGCCGAGGAGGGTCCGCACCACGCCCGCCCGTCCGGCCTCCACCGACGCCTCGCCGAGCGCCTGGCCGGGGCGCAGGCCGGAGGGACGGTGCGCGGCGAGGTAGCCGGCGGCCAGTGCGGCGAGCAGGCAGGTGGCCACGGCGACGAGCGCCGGGATCGGGCCGACGTCCAGTTCGACGCCCTCGGGGACGGCGCCGCGCGAGACCAGCCCGTCGAACCACCAGCGGGCCAGCGCCACGCCCGGGATGAGGCCGAGCGCACCGGCGAGGGGGGCCACCAGCAGCGCCTCCGTGGCGATCGTGCGGCGGATCTGACGGGGGGTCGCGCCGACGGCGCGCAGCAGGGCGAACTCGCGGGCCCGCTGACCGATGGCCAGGGCGATGGTGGACACCACCACGAAGACGGCCGTCATGGTGGCGGTGCCGCCGAAGGAGCCGCCGATCGCGATGAGCAGCGTCCGGCTCTGCCCGAGCGCCGGATGTTCGACGGAGCCGCGGCCGTCGCCGGTGACCACCCTGATCCCGGTGGGGGACGCTCCGGCGGCCTGCGGGCCGGCGGTGTCACGGAGGGCTTCGCGGAGCCGGCGGGCGAGTTCCTTGGCGTCGACGCCCTCGCGCGGCTGGACGGCGATGGCGTCCACCCGGCCGGGGTGACCGGAGAGCTGCCCGGCCACGCCGTCGGCGAACCAGGCCGTCGGGCCGGCGCCCTGCGGCGCGGCCAGGCCGGAGATCCGGTAGGTGTCGCTGCCGCCGGGTGCGACCAGCGTGAGGCTCGCGCCGGGTGCCAGCCGGGCGTCCCGTGCGGTGGCGGCGTCCAGGACCACCTCGCCCGGGCCGGGGGCGCGGCCCTCGACCAGGACGTCCGTACCGCCGGCGATGCCGAGCGCCGCGTACCCGCGCCCGGTCAGGCCGGGCGTGGCCGGACCCGGCTGGACCGGGAAGGCGGTGTCGGGGCGGGCCGCCGCGACACCGGGCTGCGCGGCGATGCGCTGGGCCAGGGCGGCGTCCACGCGGGCCCGGTCGGACACCGGCCGTTCGACGGTCTTCTCCTTGTCGGAGACCTTGCGGATGATCGTGACGTCCGGATTGGCCGCGACGACCACGGGCGCGTTCGCGTAGCGCACCGGGGGCACGCTCGCGGTGATGCCGGTCTGCAGCAGGGTGCCGCAGCCCATGATGACCGCCGCACCGAACAGCAGGGCGATGAAGGTGCCCGCGAAGGACGCGGGCCGGAAGCACACCGAGGAGCGGGCGAGTCCGTTGCTCATGCCGTCGTCCCCGCGGGGGCGGTGGACAGGGCGACCATCCGGTCGGCGACGGACTGCGGGTCGGGGTGGTGCAGTTCGCCCGCCAGGGCGCCGTCGGCCAGGAAGACCACCCGGTCGGCGAAGGAAGCGGCCACCGGGTCGTGGGTCACCATGACCACCGTCGCGCCCATCGTGTCCACGGCACGGCGCAGCAGGCCGAGCACCTCGTGCGCGGTGCGGGTGTCCAGCGCGCCGGTCGGCTCGTCCGCGAACACCACGTCGGGGCGGGTGATCAGCGCCCGGGCGATCGCCACCCGCTGCTGCTGGCCGCCGGACAACTGGCCGGGGCGGCGCGAGGCGTGCTCAGCGAGACCCACCTGTGCCAGTAACTCCCTCGCACGGCCGCGGTCCTGACGCTCACCGGCGAGGCGCAGCGGCAGCAGGACGTTCTGCAGCACGGTCAGCGAGGGCAGCAGGTTGAAGGACTGGAACACGAACCCGACCCGGCTGCGCCGCAGCACGGTGAGCCGGTTCTCGCTCAGCCCGGTGATCTCCTCACCGCCGAGGAACACCTCACCCGAGGTCGGCCTGTCCAGGCCCGCCGCACACTGCAGGAAGGTGCTCTTGCCCGAGCCGGAAGGCCCCATCACGGCGGTGAAGCTGCCGTGGCCCAACGCGAGGTCGACCCCGCGCAGCGCGTGCACCGCCTCGCCGCCGCGCCCGTAGCTGCGTCGCACCGCGCGCAGTTCGATCGCGGGGTGGGCGGGGTCGTGGGGCCCGGTCGGCCCGTGCTCCGGGCGGTGGCGGCGGGATGCCATGGTGCTGCCTTCCCTTGTGGATCGTCGTTCGTCTGCGACGTGGTCCAGGCTAGGAACGGCGGGTGGCGCGAACCATGGAGGCGGCTGGCGGACGTGGGGTGGGGATAACCCCACCGTCAGGAACGGGAACGCCCGTGCGGTGAAGGCCCTTCCGGGCCCTCGGTGTGCGCCTTCAGCCCGTCGCGGACGACCGCGCGGGCGCGCCTCGCGGACTCCGGGTGGCCGTCCAGGTGCTCCAGCATGCGGCAGGTGCCCACCAGGATCGCCGTCAGTTCCGGCACCTCCAGGTCCCGCCGCACCGCACCGGCCTGCTGGGCGCCTTCGAGGAGCGCGGCGAGCACCTCGCGCAGCGCGCGCCCGGCCTCGGAGGTGGCGGCCCGGATGTCGACTCCCGCGTCCGCGAGGGCCGCGGCGAAGGCGTTCTTGACGGGCGACTGATCCAGCACCAGGTCGAAGAACGCGAAGAGGGCGTCCGCCGGCCCGGTCTCGTCCGCCAGACGTCGCCCCTCCTCGGCCAGCCGTTCCAGTCGCCGGACGAGCACCGCTTCCAACAGGGCTTCCTTGGTGGGGAAGTGCCGGAACACGGTGGCGATGCCGACCTTCGCCTCCCGGGCGATCTCCTCCGTGGACGCGCCGGTGCCCTGCTCGGTGAAGACCGCCTCGGCGACCTCCAGCAGCCGTGCGCGGTTGCGCCTCGCGTCGGCACGCAAGGGCTTCGCGCCTGCGGTGGAAGGAGTCTGATTCGTCGTCACCTGATCCTCGCCATGCCTGGACAAACGGAGTGGTGTATCCGTATCGTCGGAAACGGAGTCGCCTATCCGATTGTAGGCGGCAGGATCACGGAGGTCAGCCATGTCTGCACCAGCCACACCGCGCGAGGTCTTCGGGCAGTTGATCGCCCTCATCTCGGCGGGCAAGTGGAGCGAACTCCCCGAGCTCTACGCGGAGGACGCCGTGGTGGAGATCGTCTTCTCACCGGTCCCCCCGCGCCGCATCCACGGCCGGGCGGAACTCCGCGAGCGCTTCGCCGCCCTGGAGGCGGCCGGTGCGATCCGCCTGCGCGCGGAGAACGTCCGCGTCCACGAGACCGGCGACCCCGAGGTGGTGATCGCCGAGTTCGACTACGCGGGCCTGTACCCCGCCACCGGCCGCACCTTCCGCACCGCCAACATCCAGGTGCTTCGCGCCAGGGACGGCCTGATCATCGAGACCCGCGACTACCACGACCACCTCGCCTTCGCCGCGGCGGACGGCCGCACGGGCGAACTGCTCGCCGCGCTGGACCAGCAGGGGTGACGCGGCAGTGGCCTCCTCGACGGCGGAAAGGACGGAAAACCACGTGAGCCCGGCCGGGTGTGCGCGTACGATCCGTTGCGGAGCGCGCGAAATCACAGTTCCCGGTCGGTAGTCCGGGCGCCGTCGGCGGTGGCCGGCGGTCAGTAACCTCCCTCCCAGGGTGTCCGGTGCGTTCCCTCCCGGCGCGCGACCGCGCGCGGGACACGGCATGACAACCATGGGAGGAAACGCACCATGCCGAGCACGTTCACCGTGTTCTTCGAAGGCCCGTTCTGGGTCGGGGTGCTGGAGATCGCGGGCCCGCGAGGGGTCCGCGCGGCGCGCCATGTCTTCGGCGCCGAGCCGGGCAACGCGGAGCTGCTGGAATTCGTCCGCAGGGACTTCGGCGGCCTGCTGGACACCGCGCTGGCAGCGCCGGAGGCGGCCGTCGAAGGGCGGGCACGGCAGCGGTCGGCGGTGAACCCCAAGCGGCTCGCCCGGCAGGCCGCCAGGGAGTTGGCGACCCGGCCGCTGAGCACCGCGGCCGAGGAGGCGCTGGCCCGGGCCCACGAGGAATCCGGGCGCCTCAACCGCGCCGCCGCCAAGCGCCGTGCGGCCGAAGCCGCGCTGGAACGGCGGGCGGCCGCCCGGCGGCAGGCCAAGGAACAGCACCGGGGTCGGTGAGCCCCCACCTCTCCACTGCACCAATCCTATTGAAGCAAAATCAGCCGAAGGCCCGATCTCATCGTCGGCGAACTTCCCGAGCGGAAGCCGGTTTTCCGCTGCCAGAGGTCGGGGTAGGGCGGAGACGTTCGCACCCTGACCGTTCCGGTGCTCATGAGGGGGCGAATCCTTGACGCTTTCCTATCGGAAGGACACCCTCATGCACAGGACCCTTCGGAACGCCCTCGCGACCGTCATCGTGACGGGTGCGCTCACCGCCGCTGCCGCTCCCGCCGCCGTGGCCGCCGAGCAGACGCAGTCGACGGCCGGGGCGCGGGCGGAGCTCCGCAACCCGAAGACGATCAAGGTCGCCGACTACAACCAGGCCCGCAGCACCCTGATCAACGCAGGCAGCAGGACGGCCGGCAAGTCCCACCCGGCACACGGGACGAAGGACGTCCCGGTCTCCCACGGCACCAGCCTGCTGGCCGAGGCCCGCGACGAGTTCCGCGCCGCCGACCGGAACCTGCCGGCCAACCAGAAGAAGTCCGACATGTCGATCCCGCACTACAACGCCATCCACAGCGCGGCCACCACCATGGGCATCGACCGCTGGTGACGCCTTCCCGCTGAGGCGAAGGGCCCGGCTCCCCTCCGGCTTCCGGAGGAGAGCCGGGCGGCTTCAGGGCTTCGGAGGCAGGGGCTCTTCCCACGGCTCGCTCAGGCTGCCGTCCGGGAGGACGTCGAAAACCGCGAGCGTCTTACCCCTGGTGATCGTTATCCGGTCCGGACCGGACCAGTTGACGCCGGTGCCGTGCCTCGAATAGTCCAGCTCCCAGTGGCGGGCCGACCATCCGGAACCGGACACCAGCTCCCTCCGGTAGAGCGGATCGAAGCCGCCCATCTCAGTGATGGTGATCACCCGGTCCGGGCGGCCCGGGGCCGCCTCCCGATGCGACGACCCCTCATGGGGGCCGAACAGGTACATCAGGACGGCGATCGGAAGGCCGAAGCCCAGCGCCGCCAGGCCGAGGCCGCAGCCGATCTGCCCCGTCTCGCTGCTGAACCCCAGCTCGACGAAGAATGAGACCGCGACCAGCACGAGCGCCGACCCGATCAGCAGCACCGGGTGGTTCAGCCAGCGCTCGACCACCACCAACCCGCCCGAACGGGACTCGCGCCGGCCCGCCGCGCACGCCAGCAGCGCCGCGAGCGCCATTCCTCTGAGCCCCCACGCGATCCACCTGCGGCGTACCACTGTCATCCCTCGCCCCCCGACGGTCTCTTTGCCAATCTTTGGCGCGGACCTTACTACAGGCGGCTCCTACAGGGGCTGTTGGACAGTTGGGACTGGCAGGGGCTTTTCACCGGCGCCGGGGTGTCACCGAGGGATCGCCCAGCGTCCCGTCCTCGCCCACGGTGAAGACCCTGATCTCCTTCTCCGAGGTCACCGTAATCCGACCCGGGCCCGACCACTCGGCCCTGACCAGGCGCTCGCCCTGCCCCCAGGTACCGAGGCTCCAGTGGCGGGCCGACCAGCCGCTGCCGGTCAGCAACTCCACCCGGTAGACCGGATCGATCGAGTCGGCGACATTCGTGAAGACGAGCACCCGGTCCGGGTGGCCCGGGGCGGCCTCCCGCGCGGTCCGCACCCCGGAGTCCTCGGCCACGAGCGTCGACAACGCGACCGGCACCCCGAGGAAGACCAGCGCCACCAGGCCGCCGACCAGGCCGATCTGCGACTCCGGGGTGCGGAACTCCAGCTCGACGAGCAACGAGATCAGGACCAGCACGACCGCCGACCCGACCAGCAGGACCGGCCGGTGGAACCAGAGTTCGAGCTCCACCAGCCCGCCCGAACGAGAGGCGTGCCGGCCCACCAGGTAGGCCGACAGCGCCGCGAGGGCAACCCCTCTGAGCCCCCACGCGATCCGCTTGCGGCGCGCCGCTGTCATCTCCCGCTCCCCCGACGGTTCTTCACCGGACTTCGACACGGACCCCACCACAGGGCCTACCGGGCCCGGGGCGTCACCGAGGGCGCGCCCAGCGTCCCGTCCTCGTCCACGGTGAAGACTCTGATCTCCTTCTCCGAGGTCACCGTAATCCGACCCGGGCCCGACCACTCGGCCTTGACGAAGCCGTCGTGCTCCTCCCAGGTGCCGAGGCTCCAGTGGCGGGCCGACCAGCCGCTGCCGGTCAGCAACTCCACCCGGTAGACCGGATCGATCGAGAAGGCGATGTCGGTGACGCTCAGCACGTGGTCGGAGCGGTTCGGGTCGGGCGTGCGGTCGACCTGCCGGCCGTCGCCGCCGAAGACGTACGCCAGGGCCCCGATCGCCGCCCCGATGACGAGGAGCGGTGACAGGACGGCCGCGCAGCCGATCTGCGCCCACCTGGTGCGGAACTCGATCTGGGCCACCGCCGCGGCCACGGCCAGCGTGATCGCCGTCCCGAGCAGCAGCACCGGGTGGTTCAGCCAGCGCTCGACCTCGACCAGCCCGCCCTGACGGGAGGAGACGTAGCCCGGCAGGTACACCAGGAAGGCCGCCAGCGCTGCGCCTCGGAGCCACCACACGACCTGCCTGCGGCGCGTCACCGTCATTTGCTCCCCCCGGAGTTGCCCTTTGCCGGGACTTTACTACGGGGACGCCGAGCGGCCCGGACGACGGGTGCTCCGTCGCCCGGGCCCGCTGGACCACCGGCCGCCCCCTGTCACCGCCGGTAGAAGACGCTCCGCGACCAGAAGTAGCCGACCAGCGTCAGCACGGTGCACCAGGCCAGGGCGCTCCAGGCACTGGTGCCGATCCCGGTGCCCATCAGCAGCCCGCGCAGGGTCTCGATCATGGGGGTGAAGGGCTGGTACTCGGCGAACCAGCGCATGGCCGTCGGCATGGAGTCGGTCGGCACGATGGCGCTGCCGACGAAGGGCAGGAACTGCAGCGGCATCGGCATGTTGCTGGCGCTCTCGACCGTCTTGGCCACCAGGCCGATGCCGGCCGATATCCAGGTCAGGGCGATGGTGAGGAAGAGCAGCAGGCCCATCGCGGCCAGCCACTCCACCGGCCCGGCGTTCGGCCGGAAGCCCATCGCGAGGGCCGCGCCGATCACCAGGACCAGCCCGATCATGGTCTGGATGACGCTGCCGACCACGTGCCCCGCCAGGAAGGCGGAGCGCGATATGGCCATCGTGCGGAAGCGGTTGACGATGCCCTCGGTCATGTCGGTGCAGATGCCGATCGCGGTGACCAACGACCCGGACGTGGCCGCCATCAGCACGATGCCGGGCGTGACGTAGTCGATGTAGTGACCGCCGCCGATCCCTGCGCCCAGCGTGCTGCCGTAGGCGTAGTTGAACAGCAGCAGCATCATGACCGGCATCACCACGACCGCGAAGGTCAGGGACGGGTACCGCAGCGCGTGCTTGAGGTTGCGGCGCAGCATGGTCAGCGAGTCGCTGAGCGCGTAGCCGGCTGTACCGGTGGCCATGCTCATCGCGCCCCCTCCCCGGTCAGCTGGAGGAACACGTCGTCCAGGTCCGCCGTCTCCACGACCAACGACTCGGCCTGCACGGACGCGTTGTCGAGCGTGTCCAGCACGGCCTTCACGGTGAGGACGGAGTTGTCCCCCGGGATCTCCAGCCTCAGCGCCTCGGCGTCGGCCGTGGCGTACTCGAACAGTGCGGCGGCGGTGGCCAGTCGGGCGGCGTCCGCGAACTGGAGCCGGATCCGCCCGCCGGGGGCGAACCGCTTCAACTCCTCGGCCGTGCCCTCGGCGACGATCCGGCCGCCGTCCAGGACGGCGATCCGGTCGGCGAGCTGGTCGGCCTCCTCCAGGTACTGGGTGGTGAGGAAGATCGTCACCCCGTGGTCGGCGACCAGGCCCCGGATGATCTCCCACATGGTGCGCCGGCTGCGCGGGTCCAGCCCGGTGGTCGGCTCGTCCAGGAAGATCACCTTCGGGTCGCCGACCAGCGTCATCGCGAGGTCGAGCTTGCGCCGCATGCCACCGGAGAAGGTGGTGACGGCCTTGCGGGAGGCCTCGGTGAGATCGAAGCGCCGCAGCAGCTCCTCCGCCCGCCTCCGCCCCTCCCGACGGCGGAGGTGGTTGAGGTCGGCCATCAGCATCAGGTTCTCCTCGGCGGTGAGCAGGTTGTCCACCGCCGAGAACTGGCCCGTCACCCCGATCGCCTTCCGCACCGCGTCGGCCTCGCGTTCCACGTCGTGCCCGGCCACCCGGGCCGAGCCGCCGTCGGCGGGGATCAGGGTGGAGAGGATCTGCACCGTGGTGGTCTTGCCGGCGCCGTTGGGCCCGAGCAGAGCGAACACGCTGCCCGCCGGGATCTCCAGGTCGACGCCGTTCAGGACCGCCTTGTCCCCGTAGGACTTGGTGAGTGCGGTCGCCGAGATCGCCGGGACCACCGCGTTCGCCGCCATCACGCCCTCCGGACGACGACGTTGCCGACCTGGGTGCGGCCGCGGACCTCGACCGTCTCCACGGCGTCGCCCGGGCCCTGGGTGGGGCCGAGGTCGTTGCGGACGCCGCCGACCTTGCTGTGCACGTCGAGCCAGGCCGCGGTGCCCTCCGCGATGCCGACCTCCACGTCCCCCACGCTGGTCTGGAGGGTGACCTGACCGCGGACCACCCGGCCGACCCGGATGTGGCCGTGCGCCGACTTGGCGTCCACGTTCCCCTCGGCGAGGCCGATGTGGATCCGGCCGTTGGAGGCGTTGGCGTGCAGCTCGCCGCGCACCTCGTCGATCTCGGTGTCGCCGTTGCTGTTCTTGACCGTCAGCCGGCCCCCGACGGAGCCGATCTCGATCCGGCCGGCGCCGGACACCTCGGCGTCCCAGGCCGTCCCTCCGAGCCGGATGTCGCCGAAGCCGCTGTCGAGCCGCACGCTGTCGGCGTGCTCGACCTGGATCCGGCCGAGCGAGGTCTTCAGCCGGCAGGCGCCGAGCGGCCCCTCGGTGACGAACTCGGCCATCGGGGACTCGCTGTGGACCTCGGAGCCGACCGGCAGCTCGACCAGGACCTCGATCGCGCCCTTCTTGCTGGTGAAGACGGAGCGCTGCTTGGGGGCCTTGATGCCGAGCCGGCCACCGGAGAAGTCGACCTGGGTCTGCTCGGCGGCCTTGACGTCCGCCTCCTTGGCCGGGTTGGCCGGCCGGACCTCGACCACGGCGTCGGTGCGCTTGCTCGCCTTGATCCAGACCGAGCCGATGTCGAACTCGAGGATGGCGGAGATCGGTCCGTCGGTCTCGTACGTAGGCATGGCTGTCCCGTCCTCTTGACTCGTGGTGGTGTTCCCGCTGGTCGGAGCGGGGGTGACGTCGAAGGTGCAGAAGGTGGTGCGGGAGGTGGTGCGGAGGTCGTACGGATGCTGCGGGTGCTGCGGAGGTACTAGTGGACCCAGCCGGTGAAGCCCTGGCCGCCGACGCTGCGCGGAACCCGGCTGCCCGGGTCGGCGACCGGGCGGCGGGCCGGTTCACCGCCCTCCAGGGCCCCGGCCAGGGCGCGGACCAGCCAGGCGTTGAGCGAGAGGCCGGCCTCGGCGGCAGCCTCCTCCGCCCGGGCCTTGAGGTGGGCGGGCAGGCGCAGGTTGATCCGGGCGGTGCCCGTCTCGTCCGACTCCGGCGCCATCGGTGGCGCCACCGGCGGCGCGAGTGGCACCACCGGCGGCGCCTGCGGCACCACATCGCCGTGGAAGGCGTCCGATCCGGGCGGCGCCGTGACCACGAACTCCGGATCGAGTCCGCGCAGGCGCACGTCCACCGAGCCGGGGGCGAGGTCGCGGGTGACTTCGCCCATGGCGGCCGAGAGCGCGTTGAGCAGGGTGAGCCGCACGGCCGACTCCAGCGGGAGCGTCAGCCGCTCGGCCAGCGCGCGGGCTTCGTCGCCGCCGGTGGCGGCGGCCACCGCGAGCTCGTTCCGGAGGTTTTCCACGTACGGCGTGAGGTCCATGGCCGATAGCTTGGCACGGCGATGGCGCCATGTCGAGGCATTTGTGGCACCACTTTGGCACCACCGCCGGAACGGGTCTGGCGCCAACGACGGAACCGCCCCGCCGACCGGGGTCGACGGGGCGGTTCACCAGGGGAAACGTCAGTACTGCGACATCGGGGACTACAGCTGCTGCCAGCCCGCCAGGTAGGCGTCTATCTCCCCCGCCAGCCGGGTCTTGCCCGCCTGGTCCAGGAAGGAGGCCTCGACGGCGTTGCGGGCCAGCCCCGCCACCCCCGCCTCGTCCAGGCCCAGCAGCCGCGCCGCCACCGCGTACTCGGTGTTGAGGTCGGTGCCGAACATCGGCGGGTCGTCGCTGTTGACCGTCACCAGCAGCCCGGCGTCCACCATCCGCTTGATCGGGTGGTCCTCGATCCGCTCCACGGCCCGCGTCGCGATGTTGGAGGTCGGGCAGACCTCCAGCGGGACGCGGTGCTCGCCCAGGTAGTCGAGCAGCGCCGGGTCCTTCACCGCCTGGGTGCCGTGCCCGATGCGCTCGGCACCGAGCACCCGGATCGCGTCCCAGACCGTCTCCGGCCCGGTGGTCTCGCCCGCGTGCGGGACGCTGCGCAGGCCGGCCGCCCGGGCCCGGTCGAAGTACGGCTTGAACTGCGGGCGCGGCACACCGATCTCCGGGCCGCCCAGACCGAAGCTGACCAGCCCCTCGGGGGCCAGCTCGGTGGCCAGCCGGGCGGTCACCTCGGCCGACTCCAGCCCGGCCTCGCCCGGGATGTCGAAGCACCAGCGCAGCACCACTCCGAGCTCCTTCTCGGCGCGCAGCCGGGCGTCCTCGATCGCCTCCATGAAGGCGACCTCGGGGATGCCCCGGCGGACCGAGGAGTACGGGGTGATGGTCAGCTCGGCGTACCGGATGTTCTGCCGGGCCATGTCCTCGGCCACACCGTAGGTGAGCGCGCGGACGTCCTCGGCGTCCCGGACGAGGTCCACGACGCTCAGGTAGACCTCGATGAAGTGCGCGAAGTCGGTGAAGGTGAAGTACTCGGCGAGTGCCGCCGGGTCGGCCGGCACCTTGGAGTTCCCGGCGTGCCGGGCGGCCAGTTCGGCGACCACGCGCGGCGAGGCCGAGCCGACGTGGTGGACGTGCAGCTCCGCCTTGGGCATCCCGGCGATGAACGCCTCGATGCTCCGGTCTGCGGGCTCGATCCGACTGACACTGGGGCCGATCCGACTTCCGTCCGGCTGGACCACGGTGGTTCCCTTCTTCCTTCTACGCGCGTACCGAAGACAGTTGCTGGCAAGGATAGGCCGTACCCGGGATCGCCCGCCGGGGGATCGCCTCCGGGGGATCAGCCCCCGAGCGCGACCGCCACCGTGTGGATCAGCAGCCCGGCCAGGGCGCCGACCACGGTGCCGTTGATCCGGATGAACTGGAGGTCGCGGCCGACGTTGGCCTCGATCTTGCGCGAGGCGTCGTCGGCGTCCCAGCTCGCCACCGTCTCGGAGATCAGCGAGGTGATCTCGGCGCGGTAGGTGTCGACCAGGTACTGGGCGGCGTCCTGGAGCCAGCCGTCCACCTTGGCCTGGAGCTTGGGGTCGGTGGCCAGGCGCTCGCCGAAGCGGCGCACGCCGTCGCGGATGCGCCGGCGCAGTTCGCTGTCCTCGTCCTCGGCCGCACTCATCACCAGGGCGCGCACGGCCGCCCAGGTGGAGTCGATCAGGTCCTGCACCTCGGGGCGGGCCAGCAGCTCGCCCTTGGCCCGCTCGACCCGGGCGATGGTCTCCGGGTCGGTCTGCAGCTCGGTCGCGAAGTCGGCGAGGAAGTTGTCGATCGCGCCGCGCGCCGGGTGGTCGGGGTCGTCCCGGATCTCGGTGACGAAGCGCAGCAGCTCCTTGTAGACCCGCTCGCCGACCTGGTGGTCGATGAACCGGGGCGTCCAGCCCGGGGTCTTCTGGGTGACCTTCCGGACCACGTCCTCGTGGTTGGTGGTCAGCCATCCGTGCGCCCGGACCGCGACGAGGTCCACCACCCCGCGGTGCCCGCCGTCCGCGACCACCTTGCCCAGCATCCGGCCCATCGGCTCGGCCACCGAGGTGGCGGCGGCCCGCCTGGTCACCGCCTCGGCGACCACCGCCCGCACGTCGTCGTCGCGGAGCACCGCGAGCAGGCCGCGCAGCGCCGCCGAGGCCTCCTTGGTGACCCGCTCGGCGCTGCCCGGCGCGGCCAGCCACTCCCCCAGCCGGCGGCCGATGCCGAGCGCCGCCAGGCGGCCCCGGACCACGTGGCCGGAGAGGAAGTTCTCGCCGACGAACTCGCCGAGCGAGCGGCCGAAGGCGTCCTTCTTGGTCGGGATGATCGCGGTGTGCGGGATCGGCAGGCCGAACGGACGGCGGAACAGCGCCGTCACCGCGAACCAGTCGGCCAGCGCGCCGACCATGCCCGCCTCGGCGGCGGCCGCCACGTACCCCGCCCAGGGGCCGGCACCGGCCGCCCCGGCCCAGGTGGAGAGGGCGAAGACCAGGGTCGCGAAGGCCAGCAGGCCGGTCGCGATGGTCTTCATCCGGCGGACGCCGCGTCTCTTCTGCTCGTCGGCCGCGGTGAACCGGACCCCGAGGCCGGTCCCGCTGAAGGCATCGTCACTCACCCCGCCAGTCTGCCTGCTGCCCGGAGTGGACGGGGGCGTGCCTCGCGATCACGCGCCCCAGGCAGGCGTCACGCGCCGGCTGGGACAGCCTTCACACCCCGCCGGCCCGCTCACCACCCCGTCCGGCCCGCTCACGCCCCGGACGGGGAGGGCTTCACGCCCCGCCCAGCACCATCCGCCGCACCTCCGTGCCCGCCCAGCGCTTCGGGTCCGTGCACCGCCGCCCGTCCAGCAGCACCCGCACCCCCGGCAGGTCCACCGGTGTCAGGTCCCGGTACTCCGGGTGGTCCGCCTGCAGCACCGCCGCCACCACCGGCTCCCCGCCGTACGGCGGCAGCCCGAGCGCCGCCAACTCCTCCGCCTCGTACAGCGGGTCGCTGACGTACGGCCGCGCGCCCGCCGACCGCACCGCCTCGACCAGCGGGAACACCCCGGAGTACGCCGTCTCCTTGACCCCGCCCCGGTACGACGCACCGAGCACCAGCACGCCCTGCCCGGCGATCCCGCCCGGCACCGCCCCCGCCAGCACGCCCACCGCGTACCCCGGCACGGCCAGGTTGGCCTCGCGCGCCGCCCGGACCACCGTCGCGCCCGGGTCGTTCCACAGGTAGAGCCGCGGGTACACCGGGATGCGGTGCCCGCCGACCGCGATGCCCGGCCGGTGCAGGTGGCTGTACGGCTGCGAGTTGCAGGCGTCGGCGATCTCCGCGAAGTCCACCCCGACCTCGTCCGCGTACCGGGCGAACTGGTTGGCCAGCGCGATGTTGACGTCCCGGTACGTGGTCTCGGCGAGCTTGCTGAACTCGGCCGCCTCCGCCGAGGCCAGCTCCCAGACGCCGTTGGGCCGGGGCAGGTCCGGGCGCGGGTCGAAGTCCAGCACCGCCCGGTAGAACTCGGCGCCACGCCCGGTGGAGGCCTCGTCCAGGCCGCCGACCAGCTTGGGGTAGCGCCGCAGGTCGGCGAAGACCCGTCCGGTGCGGACCCGCTCCGGGCTGAACACCAGCGGGAAGTCCGCCCCGGCCACGAGCCCCGACCCGGCCGCCAGCCGGGGCGCCCAGCGCTCCCTGGTGGTGCCGACCGGCAGGGTGGTCTCGTAGCTGACCAGGGTGCCCCGGCGCAGTCCGGCCGCGACGGCGTCGGTGGCCGCGTCGAGCAGGGCGAAGTCCGGGCTGCCGTCGGTGGCGGTGACCAGCGGGACGACCAGCACCACCGCCTCGGCCCGGGCCGCCGCGGCCGTGGTGTCGGTGGTGGCCAGCAGCCGGCCCTCGGCGACGACCCGCTTGAGCGCCTGGTCCAGGCCCGCCTCCCGGGGGAACGGCGGCACGCCCCGGTTGACGCCGTCCACCACGTCGGGCGCGGTGTCCGCGCCGGTCACCCGGTGGCCCTTCAGCGCGAACTGCACCGCCAGCGGCAGGCCCGGCCTGCCCAGCCCGACCACGCAGACGTCCAGGCTCATCCCCGTCCTCCGTTCACCGAGTCGGCCAGCCGGCGCCACGCCGGGTGGCGCCGCAGCCCGCGCCGCAGCTGCTCCGGGACGAGCCCGCGCCACAGCTGCCGGGCGAGGCTGAGCGGCGGGGCGGCCGCCTCGGCCGCCTCCTCGCGCAGCAGGAACAGCTCGTCCGGCAGGCCGAGCCGGGCGTCCCGGAACGCCGGGTAGCCCGCGTACTGGCGCCGCCCGTCCGCCACCACCGGTGGATCGCCGTGCGCCGCCTCGTAGCGGATCTGGTCGCGCAGCGCCTCCGGCCGTACCGCGCAGGCGAGTTCGATCCGCACCCGCTCGGCGACCGGCAGCCGGTGGTACACCTCGCGGGCGCCGAACCGCTCGACCAGCCGGGCGACCTCGACGCACACCCGCTCCTGCACGTCCTTCGACAGCAGCAGGAAGCCCTCCTGTAGCAGGCGCGGCACGTCCCAGGCGAAGCCGCGCGCCCTGATGGCGTCCAACTCCTCGCCCGGCCGGGCGAGTTCTGCGGCCACCTGCTGGAGCGCGGCGATCCCGCGCAGCCGGTCGAGCGCCCCGGCCCGCTCGGTGACGTTGCTCCGGTCCTCGCGCAGCACCAGGAAGCAGCAGTCGTAGGAGGAGAGGACGGACACCCTGGCCGCGCGCAGGCAGGCCTCCAGGGTGAACGGCTGGTCCGAAAAGACCTTCAACCCCTCGTCGCGGCGCAGCCCGTGGCGCCGGACCAGGTCGAGCCGGAACAGTTTGGTGTCGGCCAGCGCCCAGGCCAGCGCGGAGTCGGCGAAGCCCACGGACTCGGCGTCGGCGTGGAAGAGCCCCTGCGGCACCAGCCGCCCGTTCACCCCGACCTGCTTGGGCACCACCACGTCCGAGCCCCAGGCGTCGGCGGCCGCGACCAGCCGCTCCAGCGCCTCCTCGCCGAGCCAGTCGTCCGCGCCCAGGAACAGCACGTAGCGGCCGCGGGCCAGCTCCAGGCCCCGGTTGGCCGGGGCCGCCGGGCCGCCCGAGTTGGGCTGGTGCACCACCGTGAACAGCCCGGGGTGGCGGGCGGCGTACTCGTCCAGCAGCTCCCCGCCGCCGTCCGTGGAGCCGTCGTCCACGGCCACCACCTCCAACCGTCCCGGCGCCAGCGACTGCCCGACCAGCGAGTCCAGGCAGGCGGTGAGGTACGGCATGGTGTTGTAGACAGCGACCACCACGGTCACGTCGGGTACGGCCATCGGACGGCGGGCCTCCGGTTCCGGTCTCGTTGAGTGATGACAGGCCAACTCACAGTGAGGTCCCGGGGTAACGATCATCACCCGCACCGGCGACGGGGAACGAAACACCTTCCCGGCCACCGCACGGACACGCGACAGCCGGGAGAGCGGGGACAGGGGGAGCACGTGATCGCCTACAGCGACCACCTCCGCGGCCGGAAGGTCGGCGTCGCCCCGGACGTCACCTCCCCGGTCCGTCAGCCGATCGCGACCTCCGCGTACATCCGGGCGATCACGTCCTCGATGGCCGGCTCGCGCACCGACAGGTCCACCAGCGGGTAGCGCGCGGCGACCGCCGCCACGATCGGCGCGGCGCTCTCCTCGGCCGGGAAGGCCAGCCACTGGCGCGGTCCCTCGACCCTGGTGACCCGGGCCCCGGGCACCTCGACCGGGTGGGCGAGCTCCTGCGCGAGGTCCACCACCAGCGTCCGCTCGCTGCGGCCGGTGGTGTGCAGGCCCTCCAGCCCGCCGTCGTACACCACCCGGCCGTGGTCGATCACCATCACCCGGTCGCAGAGCTGCTCGATGTCGGTCAGGTCGTGGGTGGTGAGCAGCACGGTGGTGCCCCGGTCCCGGTTGACCTCGCGCAGGAACTCGCGCACCTTGCCCTTGCTGACCACGTCCAGGCCGATGGTCGGCTCGTCCAGGTAGAGCACCTGGGGGTCGTGCAGCAGCGCCGCCGCGAGGTCGCCGCGCATCCGCTGGCCGAGCGAGAGCTGGCGCACCGGGGTGTCCAGCAGGCCGCCGAGGTCGAGCAGTTCGACGCAGCGGCCGAGGTTCTCGCGGTACCGGGCTTCGGGGATGCGGTAGATCCGGCGGGCGAGTTCGAAGGAGTCGCGCAACGGCAGGTCCCACCAGAGGGTGGTGCGCTGGCCGAAGACGACGCCGATCCGGCGGGCCAGCGCGACGCGTTCGCGGGCCGGGTCGACGCCGGCCACCCGCAGCCGTCCGGAGCTGGGGACGAGGATGCCGGTGAGCATCTTGATGGTGGTGGACTTGCCGGCCCCGTTGGGCCCGATGTAGCCGACGCACTCGCCGGCGTCGACGGTGAAGCTGAGTCCGTCCACCGCGCGGACCTCGCGTTTGGCCCGGCTGAACCGGCCGGTGCGGGTCCGTACGGTGAAGCTGCGGTGGACGTCCTGGAGTTCGATCAGTGCCATGGAAGCTCCTTCAGGGGGTCGGGGGTTCAGCTGCCGGTACCGCGGTAGGCGCGCAGCCCGGCGCGCCAGGCGAGCCCGGCGGCGAGGACGCAGACCGCGGCGGCGACCGGCGAGGCGAACTGGAAGGCGGCGGGCAGGCCGAGCGGGTCGGGCCGGTCGAGGATGCGCAGCGCGGGCAGCCAGTTGACGAAGGCCAGCGGGACGCCGAAGACCACCCCGGCGACCAGCTCCTTGGCGAAGATCGTCGGCGGGTAGTGCAGCAGCGTCGCGCCGCCGTAGGTGAAGGAGTTCTGGATCTCCTTGGACTCGCCCCACCAGAACTGCACGGTGGCACCGCCGATGAAGATGGCGCCGAAGATGACGGTGCCGCAGACCAGCAGGACGGGCACCAGCAGCACCCGGTCCCAGGTCCAGTGCACGTCCAGGGCGGCCAGCGACCAGACCAGCACCGCGACGGCCTGGAGCGGGCGGCCGAGCCGGCGCAGCGAGAAGCGCTCCGCGCACAGCTGGGAGAGCGCGGGCGCGGGCCGGATCAGCATGGTGTCCAGCGAGCCGCTGACGATCCGCGCGCCGAGCCCGTCGGCCGAGCCGACCAGCAGGTTGGCGACACCGAGCGAGAAGGTGGCGGTGGCGTACAGGAAGGCGATCTCCGGCAGGCTCCAGCCGCCGAGCCGGTCGGTGTGCAGGAACATGATCACCAGCACCACGAAGTCGAGGGCGTGGATGACCACGCTCGCCACCAGGTTCAGCGCGAAGGAGGCCCGGTAAGCCATCATCGAGCGCATCCACATCCGGGCGCAGAGCCACCAGGAGCGCAGCGCCCAGGCGGCGCGGGGCATGAAGGGCTCCCGTACGAAGGGCTCCCGCACGAGCTGCTCAGCCACCCTGCACCACCACCCTGCGGGTGGCCAGCCACTGGGCGCCGCGCCCGGCGGCGAGCAGCGCCGCCGCCCAGCCGAGCTGGAAGCCGAGCGCCCCGAGCACGGCGGTGCCGGCCGTCCGCTCCAGGAAGACGTCGGTGGGGACGTTCACCAGCGCCGACCAGGGCAGCGCCCGGCCGAGCTCGCCGAGCCAACCGGGGAACAGTGCGACCGGCAGCAGCATCCCGGAGAAGAACATCGAGACCACCAGCATCACCGAGCGCACCCCCTCCGAGTCGTGCAGCCAGAAGCCGGTGATCGAGACCAGGAAGCGCAGCCCGAAGCTGACGACCACCGCCAGCAGCACCGAGAGCAGGAAGAACGCCCAGGTCAACGGGTGTTCGGGCAGCCGGATGCGGAACACCAGGGCGCCGATCAGCATCGGCACGGTGCCGCGCACCAGCGCCTGGAAGCCGGCCCGGCCGAGGTCGGAGGCCAGCCACCAGCCCTGGAAGTCGACCGGGCGGTAGAGGTCGACGGCGATGTCACCGCTGCGGAAGCGGTCCTGGAGGTCGTCCTGGAAGCCGCCGCCCCAGACCGCGACGGTGACCAGCAGGCTCTGGCTGACCCAGATGTACGTGACGGCCTGGCTCTGGTCGTAGCCGCCGAGGCCGGGGCGGGCCTGCCAGAGGGCGAGGAAGGTGTAGGCCAGGATGATGCCGAAGACGGTGTTGGTGAAGGTGCCGGCCACGGTGGCGGCCCGGTAGGTGGAGTAGCGGCGGAAGGCGCCGCGGGCAACGGCGGCGTAGAGCATATTGTCTCCTTGTCGACAAATATGGGCAGAGATACGCCCTCGACATCCGCGCACGCCCCAGCGGCTCCGACCGGCCGTACCCCGGGGGTGCCGGGCCAGGCGGGCGGAGCTGCAAAAGTGGGCGCGCTATGTGGTTTGCACCTTTCACCGTACCTCCGGCCCGCACCACCCGCACCCGATTTTCCCGTCCTGATCCGACGTCAAATAGCAGATAATCGCGGCATGACCTTGAGCACCCGACGCCAGGCCAAACGGGCCGCCCGCCGCGAGGCCCGCCGCGCCCTCCCGCTCTGGCGACGGCTCCTGCCCACCTGGCGGGTCACCTTCGGCGTCCTCACCGCACTGTTCCTGCTCGCCGTCGGCGCCTTCGCCGTGCTCTACGTCATCGTCCCGGTGCCCGACCCCAACGCCCACGCCGTCGCCCAGAACAACATCTACCTCTACGCCGACGGCACCACCGAGATCGCCCGCACCGGCGCCGTCAACCGCACCGACGTCACCATCGACCAGATCCCGCTCCAGACCCAGCAGGCCGTCGTCTCCGCCGAGGACCGCTCCTTCTACCAGAACCGCGGCATCGACCTGAAGGGCATGCTCCGGGCCGGCTGGAACACCCTGCTCGGCAGAGGCATGCAGGGTGGCTCCACCATCACCCAGCAGTACGTCAAGAACTACTACCTCACCCAGGACCGGACCATCGAGCGCAAGGGCCGCGAACTGCTCATCGCCCTCAAGGTCGACCAGCAGCGCGACAAGCGCGAGATCCTCGCCGGCTACCTCAACAGCAGCTACTTCGGCCGCGGCGCCTACGGCATCCAGAGCGCCGCCCACGCCTACTACGGCGTCGACGTCTCCCGACTCACCCTCGGCCAGGGCGCCTACCTCGCCTCCCTGCTGCAGGCCCCCAGCCTCTACGACGTCAAGACCGCCACCCCCGCCAACCACGAAAAGGCCGTCGCCCGCTGGAACTACGCCCTCGACGGCATGGTCCAACTCGGCTTCCTCACCCCCGCCGACCGCGCCGCCACCACCTTCCCCGACCCGATCGACCCCCAGCCCGCCACCGGCCTCGCCGGCCAGGCCGGCTACCTGGTCGGCGTCGCCGACGACTACCTCATCTCCTCCGGCACCCTCGACGCCGCCACCCTCAAGGCCGGCGGCTGGCGCATCACCACCACCTTCGACCAGCCCCGGCAGGACGCCTTCGTCAAGGCCGTCCAGGACCAGCTCACCGGCGAACTCGACCCCCAGGCCCGCCCCGACACCGACACCGACGTCCGGGTCGCCGGCGCCTCCGTCGAACCCGCCACCGGCCGGGTCGTCGCCGTCTACGGCGGCCCCGACTACGCCAAGCAGCCCTACAACGACGCGCTCCGCCAGGACAACCAGATCGGCTCCACCTTCAAACCGATCGACCTCGCCGCCGGCCTGGTCGCCCAACACTCCCTCGACGGCCGCCCGATCACCACCGAATCCCGCTACGACGGCACCAGCGAACGCCCCGTCACCGGCGGCCCTACCCCGTACGCCCCGCCCAACGAGGACGACATCGACTACGGCAACATCACCCTGCGCTACGCCATGGTGAAGTCCGTCAACTCCGTGTACGCGCAGGAGGGCGTGGACGCCGGACTCGCCCGCGTCCGCGAGACCGCCGTCAAACTCGGCATCCCCGACAGCGTCCGCGGCATGGACCCGGCCAACACCTCGATGACCCTCGGCACCGCCACCCCCAGCGCCCTCGACCTGGCCGGCGCCTACGCCACCCTCGCCGACCACGGCCAGGCGCACGCCCCCTGGTCCGTCCTCAAACTCGAACGCGTCAATCCCGGCGGCGCCGTCGACGTCCCCACAATGCCCGAGCACAACCCCACCCAGGCACTCGACCGGGAGATCGCCGACTCCGTCACCGACGTGCTGCGCGACGTCATCAGCCCGCGCGGCACCGGCGCCGCCGCCCTCGACCTGGGCCGCCCGGCCGCCGGCAAGACCGGCACCACCGACTCCAACCTCTCCGCCTGGTTCGCCGGCTACACCCCCGAACTCGCCACCACCGTCGGCCTGTTCCGAGAGCACCCGAAGACCCACGCCAAGGAACCGCTGGCCGGCACCGCCGGCCTCACCCGGATCAACGGCGGCACCTTCCCCACCCGGATCTGGACCGCCTACATGACCGCCGCCCTCAACGGCGCCCCCACCCAGGACTTCGACCTCCAGGCCGGCCACGGCGCCCCCGACGCCACCCCCTGGCCCACCGCCCCCGTCAGCACCACCCCCAGCGCCACCACCACCCCCGGCGGCGCACCCACCACCACCGACCCGGCCCCCGGCACTCCCCCCGGCCACGCGCCCAGCGCCCCCGCCACCACCGGACAACCCGCCCCCGGCCCGACCGCCCCCAGCCCGCAGGCCACCAAGCCGACCACGGACCCGGAACAACCCAGCCCCGCCCCCAAGCCCACCCAGACCCGGCCGCCCCGGCCCACCAGCCAGCCCACCGCCACCGCCGGCCCCACCGACTCGGCCACGGCACCCGCACAGTTGAACTAGGCCGGGCCTGGCCGGCCCCCGCCTCAGACCGCCGACTTCCGCGCCGGCGACGTGTCGCGGCGCGGGCCCACCCGCGTCAGGGGCTGGGGGCCACCGGACAGCTGAAGTCGATGTTGTCGGTCCAGTAACTGCCGCCGAAGATGTCGACCTTGGTACCGACAGCCCCCGGGCCCGGATGGGGGTTGGCAGCGTTCGCGCAGTACGCGGCCTGGGCGTCCGTGAGCGTCGGGTACGGGCCCAACTCGGCGGTGTACTGCACCGGGACGTCCTGGCCACCGGCATCGGCGCACAGACCACCGTCCGCGAAGTCGCACGTGCGCTTGCCCTGGACGTCGTCCAGCGACCCCACCAGGACGTTCCCGCCGGAGACGTTGGTGAGCAGGAAGACGTAGTAGGCGCCGGCCGGGGAAGAGGGCGAGCCGGAGGGCGTCGCCTCGGTGGGCGTCTCGGACGGGGTCTCCGCCGGAGTCTCGGTGGGCGATCCCGTCGGCGATCCGGACGGCGTCTCCGTGGGCGTCGGGGTCGGGCTCTGCTCCGGCTGCGGCACCGGACAACCCTGCACGCCCTGCCGCGGCGGCAGCCCGTCGCCCCCGGACAGCCCCGGGCGCGCACCGCCCCGGGAGGCCGGAACCGAGTTGACGAAGTCCACCAGCTCACGCGTCCGGTCACCGACCTGCTTGGCCGAATCCGACCCGCAGTACAAGTAGTTGGAGAGGTAGTGGAGGTTGAACCGCGACGCCGTGGAGCCGTCGTACACGGTCTGCGGAGCCACGGCCTTGGTCGTGAAGTCCACGCTGGAGATCCCCGCCAGCAACCAGTCCCACTCGAACATCACATAGCGCGTCGGATTGGCGTTCAGCTCCTGCCCACTGCCGAACGGCGGGGCGACGTAGAGCGCCCCGACGGGCTTCCCGGCTCCGATCCGCGGCAGCACATTGCGCAGGTAGAGGCCGCCCTCGCTGTGCGAGATCAGCACCACCCGCAGCCCCTTGTTCAAATCGTCCTGCGCGTTCTTCAGCAAGCTCGCGTTGACCCCGTCGAGCGCGAAGTTCGGATCCAGGGCCTTCCGTGAGATCGTCCCGCTGACGTCCGCCATGACCGCCTCCGGCAGGACGGCCGCCCCACCCACACTGAGCCCGCAGATGGCCTTCGCGAGGTCCCGGTTCTCCTGGATCGGGTTGTCCGCAGTAGCGCGCTGCGCCTCCTGGCATGCGCTGTACGTGTACACCGCGATGTTGGCGCTGGAGGCATTGAACTGGAGCTTGACGCTGACCGGATAACCCAGCTGCCGGCTCAGCGTGGCGGACAGCAGGTTCGCGTTCACCGTCGCCGAGTCGAAGTTGTTCAGCACCCCGTTGACGAAGTAGAAGGACAGCCCGGCACCCGGCGACGCCTGCCGGAACGCGGCCGGCCGCCCGGATCCCCCCGCGGGGGCCGCGCCGAGCGTCGGCGCCGGCGGCGCCCCCGAGGCGCCACCCACCGACACCACGCGCCCGTTCAGCGCCGCGGCGTCGGCCATGAAGGTCTGCTGTCCCTCCGACGTGCTCAGCTGGCGCGACTCCCACAGCAGGACCTCCCTGCTGATCGTGTCGTGGTCGACTCCTCGGGCGGAGGCGGCACCCACGGCCGCCGCCAGTCCCTCCCACGCCCGCTGAGCGTCCTGCGCACCGAGCGGCTTCTCGAACGCCGCGAGACTCTGCTGCACCTCCGCGGCCCCGGCGGAGGCGGACGGCGTCGGGCCGCTCTCGGGCGACGAGGAGCAGCCGGCCAGCAGGGCGGCAACCGTACCGAGCACCACCGCGGCACGACCGCGGACACGCGCGGCCGCGCCGCGCTCTCTGGTCGGTGTCATGGCTTCCCTCGCGCGATCACCGTGGGCGCCCCACGGGCGGGCGGACGTATCCGGCCGTTCCCACCGTCCGCTGCGGCGCGGGAACGCACAACGGGAACAGAACCGACCAGGTGACGCGCCCACCCGCGAACGACCACGGGAGGACCTCGTGTGGCGCGAGCGGGTCGGCGCACCGCCAGTCATCCATCGCGTTACCTACGGCCAAGCGCGAGGGCACAGCATTGCGGTCAGAGCGCCTTCCGGCTGCGCCCTCGCCGTCTTCAGAGGTACAGCCCGGTCGAGCCCTCCGTGTCGCCGAAGCGGGTCGCGGCAACGGCGTGCAGGTCGCGCTCGCGCAGCAGCACGTAGGTGGCGCCGCGGACCTCGACCTCCAGCTTGTCCTCCGGGTCGTACAGCACCCGGTCGCCGGGCTCCACCGAGCGCACGCTCTGGCCCACCGCGACGGCCTCCGCCCAGGTGCACCGCTTGGACAGCTCCGCCGTGGCCGGGATCAGGATGCCGCCGGTCGACCGGCGCTCGCCCTCGCCGCCCTCGATGCGTACCAGCACGCGGTCGTGCAGCATCCGGATCGGCAGCTTCTCGCCGAGCCGGTCGTGGCGGGCGGGCTCGTGCGCGTGGTCGGAGCGGGTCGCTTCGTCGTTCGTACTCACGGTCCCGAAGGTACCTCCCCCGGGCGCGGAGCGTGACGCTGGCCCGGCATGCGGAAGGCCGGGCACCAGTCGCGCCCGGCCTCCTCCGTCCCCCGGAGCTCAGCCCTTGCGGCGCTTGCGGGCCGAGGCGACCAGCAGCACCAGGCCCACGCCGACCAGCGCGGCCGGGACGACCCGCTCCCGGCGCGGCTGCCCCTTCTCGTCCACGAACTGCGCCCGGACCTTCTCCACCACGCCGCTGGCGGCCACGTACGCCCGGGCGGTCCTCTCCTCGACAGCGGCCGACGCCTTGGCCTTGACCTGGGCGGAGATGGTGCTCGGGTGCACGCGGACGGCCAGCTCGTCCAGGGTCGACGCCAGCCGGTCACGCGTCCGCTCGATGTCCGCCTCGATCTGGGCGGTCGTCCGCGCCGACTTGTCCTGCGTGCTCGCCTCGCCCACTCGGGCCACCCCATTCACTTGCCGGTGTTGTTCCGTCCGATCCGTGCGATCGGTTCGACTGACCCAGTGTGTCAGCTGCCGCACACGGCCGCGCGGCCCCACCCACCATCGGAGGTAAGTTTGCCGTGGTACGACCGCCCGCCCAGCCTCCAGGAGAGTACGACCGTGAGTGAGCGTCTCCAACCCGGCGACACCGCGCCCGCCTTCAGCCTGCCCGACGCCGACGGCAACCAGGTGTCCCTCGCCGACCACGCGGGCCGCAAGGTCATCGTCTACTTCTACCCCGCCGCCCTGACCCCCGGCTGCACCAAGCAGGCCTGCGACTTCACCGACAACCTGGAGGTCTTCGCGGGCGCCGGCTACGACGTCATCGGCATCTCCCCGGACAAGCCGGAGAAGCTCGGCAAGTTCCGCGAGGCCGAGGACCTCAAGGTCACCCTGCTCTCCGACCCGGACAAGAACGTGCTGGAGGTCTACGGCGCCTTCGGCGAGAAGCAGAACTACGGCCGCACCTACCTCGGCGTGATCCGCTCCACGGTGGTCGTGGACGAGCACGGCAAGGTCGAGCACGCCTTCTACAACGTGCGGGCCACCGGCCACGTCGCCAAGCTGCTGCGCGACCTCAAGGTCGGCGCGTAGGAACGGGCCGGAACGAGGAGCGGTGGCGGCGCACCCCCCGACCGCGTGCACCGCCAC
>NZ_JBHVFE010000074.1:0-26175 GCF_042801945.1 Kitasatospora sp. NPDC057542 | reverse complement strand
CCGTAGCGCTCCGCCCGGGGCGGTCACCTGTCCGTTGGCCGTTCCCGGCTCAGATTTCGCTCGTGACGCTCACCCCGCTGAAGCCCTGCTGGGCGTAGAGGCTGAAGAAGACGTAGCCCGCCGGCGGGTTCGTCACGGTCAGCGTCTCGGAGTTGTCCGGGTTGGTCGACCGCGCGGTGGTGCTGTCGGTGTACGCCCAGCCGGTCGGGTTGTAGTAGAGGTCGCCGTTGCCGGTGCCGCCGCTGGTGGTGATCTTCACCTGCTTGGTGCCGGCCGGCACCAGCAGGTAGAAGTGCGCGTAGTTGCCCGTGGTGGCCGCGACGTTGCTGCGGGTGCAGTTGGCGTCCAGCTGCCGGGTGTCGGTGCCGGTGCACTCCGGCAGCTGCGGCGTGGTGGGCGTGCCGCCGCCGTCGGTGGCGCAGGCACCGGCCGCGCACCTGGTCAGCCAGCTGTCGAAGTCGGCGTCGTAACGGGTGCCGATGGTGGTCTTCAGGATGGTGCGGGCACCGGCCCAGTCGCCGGCCCGGTACTTGGCGAGGACCGCGTCCGTGTCGGAGCGGTGCTGCTCCAGCATGTAGCGCACGGCCAGGTAGCCCCAGCGGTAGACCCGGTCCTGGTCACCGTAGGCGGTGTCGAACAGGTCGCTCAGCTTGTAGGTGTGCCGGGCGGCGGCCGCGATGGCACCGTCGTTGTTGGCCTTGCGGTACGAGTAGGAGACGTACTCCGCGAAGCCCTCGACCCACCAGACGGTCGGGGTGGTCATGCCGGCGTTGAAGTCGCCGTACATGTCGAACCGGCCGTCGAGGTAGTGGGTGTACTCGTGGTTGAGGTTCCAGATCTCGAAGGACGGACGGGCCCACTCGGCCTCGTAGCAGAGGAAGCGCGGCTGGTTGCCGGCCGTGGCCGGCTGGCCCTCCAGGTACATGCCGCCGTTGTTGGTGTCGATGCCGTAGATCGCGGCGGCCAGCACCTGGTAGTCGAGCGAGGAGTGGAAGACCACGACCTCGATCGTGTTGTTGTTGTCGTCCTTGACCGGTCCGCTGTCCTTGGCCACCGAGTGGAAGAACGCGTCCTGGCCGGTCAGGCTGGTGCAGGCGGTGCCCAGCTGGGTGTTGTCCAGCGCCTGGGCGATCAGCTTGATGCTCGGGCTGCAGGTGTAGTTCACCGTCAGCACGCCGGCCTTGAGCTGGTCGGCCTTGTTGCAGGTGCCGTAGTACGAGCAGTTGCCGGCGTCGTAGTAGTCGACGCCCTCGGCGACCGCGGCCCACTGGTAGACGGTGCGGCCCTTCGGCTCGGACTTGTCGACCAGCCCCTTGGCGAGCGGACGGACCTTGGCCTGGAGGGCCGTGTCCTTCAGGAAGCGGGTCAGCTCCTTGGTCGCGTTGTAGACCAGCACGCCGTAGGTGTCGCCGAGCAGGCCGTTGTTGCGGGCCGCGAAGTCGGACAGCGAGTCCAGCACGCTCGGGTCGGCCTCGACGGCCGCGTCGAAGCCGGGCACCTGGTGGCCGCGGAACAGCACGGTGAACACCGGGTTGACCGCCCAGGCCATGCCGGCCGGGTTCCAGGTGTCGGCCTTGTAGTCGCCCAGCAGCCGCTTGACCACCGGCAGGTAGCGGACGTTCTCCTGCGCGCTGTCGATCAGGGTGACCGCCTCGCCCAGGATGGGCCCGTTGCCCGAGGCGACGTCACGCGAGTGCGCGCTGTTGAAGAAGGCGTCCAGGCCGGACTGGATCGCGGTCTTGAGGCCGGCGCCGTACTCGCCGACGTCCTCCTTGTGGTACCACTGCACGAAGTAGCCGGCGCGCAGGTAGAGCACCAACTGCTCGACGGAGGTGGAGTTGTCGCCGGGGTAGTTGGCCGACGCGTCGCGCAGCGCGTAGGCCACCGTGCTCATCTGCTCCTCGCGGAACGCGCCCCGCGCGTCGCCGCCGGTGAGCTGGAACAGGCTGTTGATGCACTGGATGTCGGCGTCCTTGATGTGCTGGACCAGGTCACTGCCGGTCCGGCCGGAGAAGTCGCCGACGGTACAGGGCTTTTCGGCCGCCGCGCCGAGGCTCAAAGCCTTGGCGGTCGGCCGGACCTCGGCCGGCCGGGTGTCGACCGGGAGCGGGGCGCGCTGGTCCGCCGAGGCCAACTGCTGCCCGCTGTCGGCTCGTTCGGTGGCGCCGATGGCGGGCTGCGGGGCCGGCCCGGTCGGGACGGGCGCGGGCGTGCCGCCCGGGGTGGGGGTGGCGGGGGCGGCCTGGGACTGCGGGGCGAACAGGCCGACCGCCAGGAACAGGGACAGGACGAGCGTCAACAAGCGTGCCAGCTGCGGGAGTCGCAGCAGACGTGAAGGACTCACGTGGGGGCCTCCGGGCCGTCGTCGACCGCGACGTGGGGCCGCGGCCGGTGGGGGTGTCGAGGACCGTTGGTGACGGCGCCGCGTGGGGGCGGCGGTTCCGTCGGGCACGGTGGGGGATGTGACATGTACCATGGCACATCTCACATGGCCTTGGGAACCCGGGGCGTTGTGCGCAGTTTGCGGGGAATCAGGTCGGGAACCGTGATGACGGTCCGCCGACAGACCTGCCCCGGGCGGGGCGCCGTAGCGCTCCGCCCGGGGCGGTCACCTGTCCGGTCTGCCGGATTCGGCTCAGAATTCGCTCGTGACGCTCACCCCGCTGAAGCCCTGCTGGGCGTAGAGGCTGAAGAAGACGTAGCCCGCCGGCGGGTTGCTGACGGTCAGCGTCTCCGAGTTGTCCGGACCGGCCGAGCGCGTGACGTAGGAGTTGGTGTACGCCCAGCTGCCCGGGTTGTAGTAGAGGTCACCGTTGCCGGTGCCGCCCTTGCTGGAGACCTTCAGCTGCTTGGTGCCCTGCGGCACCCAGACGTAGAAGTGCGCGTAGTTGCCGGTGGTCGCCGCGACGCTGCTGCGCACGCAGCCGGCGTCCAGCTTCCGGATGTCACCGCCCGCGCACTCCGGCAGCTGCGGCTCGCCCGGGGTGTCGGCGGCGCAGGCGCCGGCGGCGCACCTGGTCAGCCAGCTGTCGAAGTCGGCGTCGTAGCGGGTGCCGATGGTGGTCTTCAGGATGGTGCGGGCACCGGCCCAGTCGCCGGCCCGGTACTTGGCGAGGACCGCGTCCGTGTCGGAGCGGTGCTGCTCCAGCATGTAGCGCACGGCCAGGTAGCCCCAGCGGTAGACCCGGTCCTGGCTGCTGGTGGCGTAGACGGTGTCGAAGAGTTCGCTCAGCTTGTAGGTGTGCTGCGAGGCCACCGCGATGGCACCGTCGTTGACGACCTTGCGGTACGAGTAGGAGACGAACTCCGCGAAGCCCTCGACCCACCAGTCGATCGGGAGGACCTGGCCGGCATCGTAGTCGCCGTACACGTCGAACCGGCCGTCGAGGTAGTGGGTGTACTCGTGGTTGAGGTTCCAGATCTCGAAGGACGGGCGGACCCGCTTGTTCTCGTAGCAGAGGAAGCGCGGCTGGTTGCCGACCGTCGCCGGGTCGCCCTCCAGGTACATGCCGCCGTTGTCGGTCCTGATGCCGTAGATGACCGCCGCGAGCACCTTGTAGTCGAGGTCGGAGTGGAAGACCACGACCTCGATCGTCGTGTTGTTGTCGTCCTTGACCGGGCCGCCGTCCTTGGCCTCCGCGTGGAAGAACGCGTCCTGGCCGGTCAGGCTGGTGCAGGCGGTGCCCAGCCGGGCGTTGTCCAGCGCCTGAGCGATGATCTTGATGCTCGGGCTGCAGGAGTACTTCACCGTCAGGTTGGCGGCCTTGAACTTCGCCGGGTCGTCACAGGTGCCGTAGTACGAGCAGTTGGCGGCGTCGTAGAACCTCACCGCGAGCGCCGCGGCGCCACGCTGGTACAGGGTGGGCCCGCTCGGCGCGGACTGCTCGGCCAGCGTCCGGATGTACGGGCGCAGCCTGGACAGCAGCTCCGGGTACTGCATGAAGCGGCCCAGCTCGTTGACCGACTCGTAGATCATCTGCCCGTAGTCGCCACCGAGCAGGTCGTGGTTGCGGGAGATGAAGGTGAACAGGGTGTCCAGCACGGTCGGGTCGGCCAGCACGGCGGGGAGGTAGTCGGCCTCCCAGTGACCGGCGAACAGCGCGGTGAGCACCGGGGTCAGGCCCCACACCATGCCGGTCGGGTTCCAGGTGGTGCTGTCGTAGTCGGCCAGCAGGCGCTTGATGACCGGCAGGTAGCGGCCGCTGTCCTTGATGCTGTCGATCAGCGTGGTCGCCCGGGCCAACGGGCCGGCGTTGTCCGCCGTGACGTCCCGCGAGCGGGGGTTGGCGAAGAACGCGTCCAGCGCGGAGCGGCCGGCGGCCTTCAGGCTGTCGCCGTAGGAACCCACCACGTCGGGGTAGGTGTAGTGCACGAAGTAGCCGGCCTGGAGGAACAGCATCAGCTGCGAGATCGACGCGCTGTTGTTGCCCTGGTAGCCGTTCGCGGCGTCGCGCACCGCGTACGCCACGGTGATCATCTGCGACTCGCGGAACGCGCTGGCGGCGTCGCCGCGGCCGATCACGAACAGCGAGTTGATGCACTGGAGGTCGACGGACTTGATCTGCTGGACCAGGGCGCTGCCGGTCCGGCCGGTGAAGTCACCGACGTTGCAGGGCTGCGCGGCGGCCGCCGCACCCAGGCCGAAGGCCTTGGCCTGCGGCTGCTCGACCGTCGGCAGGCCGGTGAACGGGGCCGTCGGCGACTGGGGCACCAGGTCCTCCGGGCCGATCTGCTTCTTTCCGTCCGGCCTCGCCGGGGCCGTGTCGATGCGGTCCACGCCGATGGCGGGCGGCGGCGCCAGGTGGGCGGGCGCCGTGCCGGCGGGCGTGCCGGTGGGGGTCCTGCCGCCGGGGGTGGGAGCGGCGGGGGCGGCCTGGCCGAGCGGGGCGAACATGCCGATCGCCAGGACGAGGGTCAGAACGAGCGTCAACAGTCTTGCCAACTGCGGTACTCGCAGTAAGCGTCGGCCATTCACGTGGGGGCCTCCGGGCCGTCGACGGCCGCGGTCGGGGGCGCGGCCTGCGGTGGAGCGAGGACCGTCCGCAGCGGCACCGCGTGGGGCGGGTCCGCCGTGGATTCAGTGGGGATATGACATGTACCATTGCACACATCACACAACATTGTGAAGACCTTTACCCGAGGTCCACTCATTCGCAAGAGCGTGAAGGGCATGGCGACGGGTCGTCACCATGCCCTTTCCACTGACGGAACGGGGGAATTCCGGGTGTTCTCCGGCTGCCCCCGAGCGGCTACTTGCGGAGCAGCAGGATCACGCCCGCCGTCACCAGCCCGACCATGACGGCGGCCACGCCGTACGCCAGGCGGTGCGCCCGCAGCACCGGCAGGAAGCGGTCCACGGCGTAGCGGCCGGGGCCGGTCAGGGCGAGCGCGGCGGCGCCGGCGGTCAGCAGCAGCTCGTACTCGCTGCCCTTCGGGGCGAAGAAGCCGCCGCCCCAGGTGACGGCTATCGCGTTGACCATCGTGCCGACGATCGCGGCGCCCGCGAGCGGGGTCAACAGACCGACGGCGAGGGCGAGTCCGCCCAGCGTCTCGGTGAGGCCCGCCACCACGGCCATGGCATGGCCGGCCGGGTAGCCGCTCATGGTGAAGAACTGACCGGTGCCGTCGATCCCGCCGCCGCCGAACCAGCCGAACAGCTTCTGGCTGCCGTGCGCGGCCATGGTCAGGCCGAGGACCAGGCGCAGGAGCAGGAGTCCGGCGTCATAGGCGTGCGGGGAGGTCGTCGCGGGCCCGGAGGTGCCCTGGGCCGGGCTGACGGTGCTGGTGGCGGCGGTCGTGCTCGGGCTGCTGCTCGGCATGCGCGTCTCCATCGATCGGGGTTCGGTCGTCGTCCGGCGCGGCCGGACGTGGTCACAGGTCGTGGTGGTGCGGCGGGCACGGGTCGTCACCCAGCGCCATTGTTCAAATTTGAACCTGCCGCTCTCCCGACCGTACCTCGAAGTTCGAATTTGAACAACTGACGGACCGTCGGCGACTCGCGGGCCCCGCCCGGGCCGGGGAGGGTGGAGGCATGGCTCAACGCAGGCAACACCGACGGGAGTCGCGGACCGGCACCCCGTACCCCGAGGCGCTGGACGCCTTCGGCGAGCGCGTCCGGCTGATCACCCCCGGCCAGTGGGACTCCCCCACCCCGTGCGGCGACTGGTCCGTCCGTGACCTGGTCAACCACCTCACCGGCGAGCAGCTCTGGGTGCCCGAACTGCTGATGGGCGCCACCATCGGCGAGGTCGGCGAACGCTTCGACGGCGACGTGCTCGGCGACGACCCGGCCACCGCCTGGACCGACGCCGCCGGGGCTGCCCGGGAGGCCTGGGCCGTCCCGGGCGCCACCGAGCTGACCGTCCACCTCTCCTACGGGGACGTCTCCGGCCAGTCCTACCTGGACCAGCTCACCACCGACCTGGTGATCCACTCCTGGGACCTCGCCGAGGGCATCGGACGGCGCACCCGGCTTCCGGCCGGGCTCGTCGAGTTCGCGCTCGGCGAGTTCGCCACGTACGGGGACCTCTCCGGCAGCGGGCTCTTCGACCCGCCGCTGCCGGTGCCCGAGGACGCCGCCCCGCAGACCCGGCTGCTCGCCCTCACCGGGCGGCGGGACGGAGGGTGACCGGACGCGCCTCCCGGTGCCGGATACTGGAAGCCGGGGGAAGTCTTCCGTGCGAGAGGCGGGCGGGCCATGAGCCGCAGGCCTGACATCCTCGGCGAGTTCACCGCCGACCACCGGGCGGCCATCGAGCTGCTCGACCGGATCGAGGCCGCACCGGCCGACGACCCCGGGCGCAGCGAGCTGGTCTCCCGGCTGACCGACCTGCTGTTCACCCACTGCGCCGCCGAGGAGGAGCACCTCTTCCCGGCGGTGCAGCACGACGTGCCCGACGGCGGGGCCCTGGTGTTCCGCAGCATCCAGGACCACCTGGCGATCGGGCAGTACCTGGCCGACCTCCAGGGGCTCGGACCGGCCGACCCGGCCTTCGACACCCTGCTGCACGGCCTCGCCGAAACCCTGCGGCGGCACCTGCGCGACGAGGAGGAGCAGCTCTTCCCGGCCACCCGCAAGACCCTGCCCGCCGCTGCCCGCGCCGCACTGGGCGACCGGCTGCGGGCGGATCGGGCGGAGCTGGACGCCCCCTAGAACGCCGCGGGCCCGCTCAGTCCTTCGGGCTGATCACGGCGAACCGGGCGCCCTCGCGGTCCCGCAGCCGCGCCACCCGCCCGTACGGGGAGTCGAAGGCCGGCCCGATCGCCCCGCCGCCCAGCTCCACGGCCCGGGCCAGCGCCCGGTCGGCGTCCGGGACGGCGAAGGACACCTCCCAGTGCGGCGGCATCCCGGCCGGGCCGCCCGCCTGCTCCCTGGCCAGCGCCGCGACGCTGTGGCCCTCGGCGCGCAGCACCACCCGGTCGTGTTCCCAGCGGACGTCGAAGCGCTCCGGGTCCCGGCCGTCCCAGCGGAACACCTCGCCGTAGAACAGCGCCGCCGCGAACGGGTCCGGGGTGCGCAGCTCGATCCAGACCGGCGCCCCGGGCAGGTCCAGCTTCCGGGCCCGGCCCGGCGGGCCCTCCCAGATGCCGAACACCGCGCCCACCGGGTCCGCCGCGAAGGCCACCCGCCCGGCGTCGAAGGCCAACGGGCCGACCGCCAGGGTGGCACCGCGCTCACGCACCGCGTCGGCGGCGGCGTCGGCGCTCTCCGTGCCGAAGTAGCTGGTCCACGCGAGCGGGACCGCCCCGAAGCCGGCGACGCCCAGCCCGGCCACCGCCTCCCCGCCGGTCACCGCGTGCACGTACGGCCCGAAGCGGTCCGGCCCGGGCTCGAACTCCCAGCCGAGCAGCGGCCCGTAGAACTCCTCGGCATCCCCCAGGTCCCGGGCCATCAGGCTCACCCAGCACGGCACGGCCGCCACACAGCGCACCTTGGCGGCCATCTCACCGCTGCCCATCGCGAACCTCCTCGCCCACCCGGCCGCCGGGCCCCTCCCGACTCCCACGGCCCACCGGCCGCCCGGGACGCCCACAGCCTAGGCCGCCACCCGCACCGCCCGGGGAAGCCATGCCCGGGATCAGCGCACCCGGTTCCCGATCGGTGTCCGACAAGATGCCCACGGGGTCGGGGAGGCGGACGACCTTGCCGAAGGGGAGGGTCCGGACGGTCTCGTGGCGGACGCCGTCGAGCCGGGTCCTGGCGACAGTGGAATCCGGCCACCGACCGGCCGACGTGACGCGGGTCACCTCCGGAGAGGAAATTCCGGGGACGGATTCCCCGTTTCCGAGTACGTTGGCAGAACCGGGGAGAATTTCCCCGGTATCCTGATGAGGAGCAGTCGCCGTGACCACCACCGCCGAGCCGGTTCGTCCCGCGGGGAGCGCGCACACGCCGAAGCTGCGTGCGGATGCGAGCCGGAACCGGGAGCGGATCGTGCTGGCGGCCCGGGACGCGTTCGTCGAGCACGGTGCGGATGCGCCGCTGGACGAGATCGCGAAGCGGGCGGGGGTCGGCAACGCCACCCTGTACCGGAACTTCCCGGACCGGGTGGCGCTGATCCGCGAGGTGGCGGTGCTCGTCAAGAACCGCGTCCTGGCGCTCGCCGAGACGGCGACGGCGGAGGCGGACGCTCCTGACGGCGGCGGCCCGTTCGACGCCCTCCAGCGGTTCGCGCACGCGTCCGTCGGGGAAAAGGTCGGCGGCCTCTGCACCTTGTTCAGCAACCATGTCGACCCGTACGACCCGGAGTTGACCGAGATCCGGGAACGCCTGCAGGCCGCCGTGGGCGGGCTGATGGAGCGCGCCCGGGCCGCGGGCGAGCTGCGGTCGGACGTCGACCACGGTGACCTGTTCATCGCGATGAGCCAGCTGACCCGGCCACTGCCGAACACCTCCTGCCGACTGCTCGACGAGTTCGTCCACCGGCACCTGCAGATCTTCCTGGACGGCCTGCGCGCGCCGGCCCGTTCGGCCCTGCCCGGCCGGGCCGCGACCTTCGAGGACTTCCAGCCCCGGAACTGACCGACCACCACTACCGACCGTCCGGCGACGCGCTGCCGCGCCGCGGCACGCCCTCCGACCGCACGCTCTCCGTACGGCAACCCACCGTTCCCGTACGGCACTCGACCGTTCACGCACACCACACGCACCGTGAAGTGAGTACCCCCATGCCTCAAACCGACGCCCGACCGGCGACGCTGCCCGATCCCCGGCGCTGGAAGGCGCTGATATTCATCGGCCTCGCCCAGCTGATGGTCGTCCTCGACGCGACCATCGTGAACATCGCCCTGCCGTCCGCACAGCGCGACCTGGGCATCTCCGACGGCAACCGCCAGTGGGTGATCACCGCCTACGCGCTGGCCTTCGGCGGCCTGCTGCTGTTCGGCGGCCGGATCGCGGACCTCTGGGGCCGCAAGCGGACCTTCATCGTCGGCCTGACCGGCTTCGCCCTCGCCTCCGCGCTCGGTGGCGCCGCGGCCAACACCGCGATGCTGCTCGGTGCCCGCGCCCTCCAGGGCGTGTTCGGCGCGCTGCTCGCGCCGGCCGCGCTGTCGCTGCTCGCGGTGACCTTCACCGAGGCCAGGGAGCGCGCCAAGGCCTTCGGCATCTACGGTGCGATCGCCGGTGGCGGTGGCGCCATCGGTCTGATCCTCGGCGGCCTGCTCACCGAGTACATGAACTGGCGCTGGACCTTCTTCGTCAACATCCCGTTCGCCATCGTGGCTGCCGCGGGCGCCGTGCTGGTGATCCGCGAGCCCGCCGAGGGCCGCAACCGCAACCGGCTGGACGTCCCCGGCGTGCTGCTGGTGACCGCCGGCCTGGTCTCGCTGGTCTACGGCTTCACCCGCGCCGAGTCCGACGGCTGGTCGTCCGGCAGCACCGTGGGGCTGTTCGTCGCGGCCGCCGTGCTGCTGTCCGCCTTCGTCGTGGTGGAGCGCCGGGTCAAGGCCCCGCTGCTGCCGCTGCGCGTGGTGCTCGACCGCAACCGCGGCGGGGTGTACCTGTCGCTGGGCATGGCCGTGGTCGGCATGTTCGGTCTGTTCCTCTTCCTGACCTACTACCTCCAGATCGTGCTCGGTTACAGCCCAGTGCTGACCGGTGTGGCCTTCCTGCCGATGGTGGCGGGCATGATCACCGGCTCGACCCAGATCGGCGCCCGGCTGATGACCCGGGTCCCGGCCCGCTACCTGATGGCGCCGGGCTTCCTGGTCGCCTCGACCGGCATGTTCCTGCTGTCCCACATCGGCCTGGACACCTCCTACCCGGCGCTGATCCTGCCCGGCCTGGTCCTGATGGGCCTCGGCATGGGTACCGCGTTCATGCCGGCCATGAGCCTCGCCACGCACGGCGTCCAGCCGCGCGACGCGGGTGTGGCCTCGGCGATGGTCAACACCTCGCAGCAGGTCGGCGGCGCCATCGGCACCGCGCTGCTGAACACCATCGCGGCGAGCGCGACCACCAGCTGGCTGACCTCGCA
This sequence comes from Kitasatospora sp. NPDC057542, assembly GCF_042801945.1. Lineage (NCBI taxonomy): Bacteria > Bacillati > Actinomycetota > Actinomycetes > Kitasatosporales > Streptomycetaceae > Kitasatospora > Kitasatospora sp. NPDC057542. Next base: position 15,697 of record NZ_JBHVFE010000074.1, on the reverse strand, counting down.
CGCCGGCGCCGCCGCCACCTCTCCGGCGGCCGCCAAGGCCGTGCAGTTCCAGGGCATGGTGCACGGCTTCACCACCGCGATCTGGGTGTCCTTCGGGATCCTGGTGGCGGCGGCCGCGGTCGCCTTCACCTTCGTCAACGCCGGCCGGCCGGGTGCCGCGGCGGGCTCGGACACGGGCGCGGCGGAGGAGAACGAGGTGCCGGTGCTGGTGCACTGACGCCCTTGGGGTTGCTCGGGTGCGTACGCGGCCCGTCCGGTGTCCTTCACGGCACCGGGCGGGCCGCTCGCCGTTTCCGGCCCGAAGGGGCCGCGCGGAAGGGACCCCCCGGGGTAGAAGCGGGGATCGCTCCCCGATTATGGTGGGCCCCAGTGCGAATCGGGGACTCCTCCCCGTTTCCTTCGGACCGAGGTGGGTGCACATGACCCGGAATCAGAGCCCTGGGCGGGGGCAGCGGGCCGCCGACTGGGCGGACGGCCGGCTGGGGATCTACTCCCTGGCCAGGGCGAACCTGCGGAAGATCTTCCCGGACCACTGGTCCTTCATGCTGGGCGAGATCTGCCTCTACACCTTCCTGATCATCATCCTGACCGGTGTCTGGCTGACGCTGTTCTTCAAGCCCGGCATGGGCGAGGTGGTCTACGCCGGCTCGTACGTGCCGCTCAGGGGCGTTCCGATGTCGGAGGCCTACGCCTCCACCGTGGACATCAGCTTCGAGGTCCGCGGCGGCCTGCTGATCCGGCAGATCCACCACTGGGCGGCGATCCTCTTCGTCGCGGCCATGTTCGTCCACATGATGCGGGTGTTCTTCACCGGCGCGTTCCGCAGGCCGCGCGAGATCAACTGGGTCTTCGGCTTCCTGCTGCTCTTCCTCGGCATGCTGGACGGCTTCTTCGGCTACTCCCTGCCGGACGACCTGCTGTCGGGCACCGGCATCCGGTTCATCGAGGGCGCGATCCTCGCCGTGCCACTGGTCGGCACGTACATCCAGATGTTCCTGTTCGGCGGGGAGTTCCCCGGCCACGACATCGTGCCGCGGTTCTTCACCATCCACGTGCTGCTGATCCCGGGCATCATGCTCGGCCTGCTGGTGGCGCACCTGATCCTGGTCTTCTACCACAAGCACACCCAGTGGGCGGGCCCGGGCAGGACCGAGAAGAACGTCGTCGGCACACCGCTGATGCCGGTCTACACGGCCAAGGCCGGCGGGTTCTTCTTCCTGGTCTTCGGCATCATCGCGCTGGTGGCGGCGGTCGCGACCGTCAATCCGATCTGGGCGTACGGCCCGTACCGCCCGGACCAGGTGTCCACCGACGCCCAACCGGACTGGTACATGGGGTTCGCCGAGGGCCTGATCCGGATCATGCCCGGCTGGGAGGTCGGACTGTGGGGGCACACCCTCAACCTCGGGGTGCTCATCCCGTTCACGCTGTTCCCGCTGATCCTGGGCGCCATCGCCGTCCACCCGTTCGTGGAGGGCTGGGTGACCGACGACAAGCGGGAGCACCACCTGCTCGACCGGCCGCGCAACGCGCCCGTCCGCACCGCACTCGGCGCCGCCTGGATCAGCCTGTACCTGGTGGCACTGGTGGCCGGCGGCAACGACCTCATCGCCACCCACCTGCACCTGTCGCTCAACGCCATCACGTACGCCGCCCGGGTCGGCTTCTTCGTCGTCCCGGTGGTCGTCTTCGTCATCACCAAGCGCTGGTGCCTCGGCCTCCAGCGCCGGGACCGCGACAAGGTGCTGCACGGGCGCGAGACCGGCGTCATCAAGCGCCTGCCGCACGGCGAGTTCGCCGAGGTGCACGCCCGGCTCTCGCCACAGGAACTGCACCGGCTCACGGCGCACGAACAGCCCTGCCCCCTCGAACTGCCCGCCCCGGTGGACGAGAATGGAGTGGCCCGCCCGGCGGGGGCGCTCACCCGCACCCGGACCCGGCTCTCCCGCGGGTTCCACGGCGAGAACGGCCGGATCCCCAAGCCCACCGCCGAGGAGTTCCGCGAGATCACCGAGGGCCACGGGCACTGACCCGCACCCCCCGATGGCACAGGGAGGACAGGTGCACCACCGAACCGACCGGCTCGCCGACAGCAGGTACCTCCTGCTCACCACCTTCGGCGAGGACGGCAGCCGGATGGAGTCGCAGCTCTGGGTGGTGCCGGACGGCACGGCCCTCGGGGTCTGGACCCCGGCCCACTCCGGCGAGGCCGAACGGATCCGCCGCCATCCCCGGGTACTGATCGGCCCCTGCGACGCCCACGGACGCCCCACCGGCCGGCAGGTCCCGGCGCGGGCGCGGCTCTGCGACGCCGACGACACCGCGCGCTACCGCACCTCGCTGATCAACAAGTACGGACTGACGGCGCTGATCGCGCTGGCCCGCAGCCGGTTCCGGGTGGGGCTCGCCGGGACGGTCGGCATCCGGATCACACCGGACGAGCTGGAACAGCGACTGGTCGGCCCGGAGTGGCAGCCGCCGGCCACCTACTGCGCCAACTGACGGACCGTCAATCCCTGTCGAGTGCCGGGGCCCCGGAACGGGCGGCTCCGGCACTCGGCGTTTCCGGAGCCACCTCCGGGGCGGCTCCGGAGCTTGCGCCCGGGGCCGACTCCGGAGCCGCTCCCGGACCGTCGCCCGGTCGCCAGGAGGTCACGACAGCGGGTGGGTCGGGACCGGACTGACCTCCTGGATCTCGCCGTGGGCCTTGGTGAGCAGCTGCGAGGCGAGCTCGTTGAGCGCGCGGGCCCCCGCGATCTCCTCGCCGACCCGCAGCTGTTCCGGGTCGGCGGGGTGACGGCTGCTGTAGCCGTGGGCGCGCAGCTCGCTCCCATCGCCGAGGCGCAGCAGCGCGGCGGCGCTGGTCCGCGGCCCCTCCTCGCGGAACTCCATCTCGATGTGCCAACCGACCAGAGTCTTCATGGCGGATCACCTCCATCGGTTACTCCTCCAGAGTGCGCCGCACCCACCGTGAACACCAGGCCAGCCGGGGCGGGCAGCATCGGGAGGGCGAGTTGAACGCGTTCAAGTCGGCCGCGTAGAGTCGGCGGCGAAAGCTATTTGAACGCGTTCAAGGGGGCGTGTCCGCCATGGGGAAGGGCACCACGGAACTGGTCGACCTGCTGATCCTGCTCGGCATGGGCGCCGTCGTCCCGCTCGGCCTCGCCCTGGTCGGCGAGCCCGGCCTCGCCCGGGTCCGCCGGCTCTGGCCGCTCGCCGCAGTACCCGGCGCGCTCTCGCTCTGGCTGCCCCGCGGCGGCCCGGCCGCCGGCTGCGCGGTGCTCTACGCGCTCGGCACCGTGGCCGTCGCCCTGCACGCGCCGCTGCGGCTGGCCCGCACCCGCTCGCTCGCCCCCGCCGAGGTCGCGGTGCTCACCGCGCTCGCCGCGCCCTCGGTGGCCGGGGTCGCCCTGGTCGCCGAACGCTCCGGGTACCCCTTGTTCGGCTTCGAACCGCACGTCCTGGCGCTCACCGTCCCGCACTTCCACTACGCCGGGTTCACCGCCGCCCTCGTCGCCGGACTGGTCTGCCGCGCCGCCCGCCCGGGCTCGGTCGCGGCCCGCTGCGCGGCGCTCAGCATCCCGGCCGGCACCCTGCTGGTGCTGGCCGGGTACTTCCTCGGCGACTGGTGGCAGTTCGCCGGGGCCGCCGTGCTGACCACCGGGATGTGGCTGGTCGGCCTGGTCACCTGGCGCGAACTGCGCCCCCGCGGCGGCGATCCGGTCACCGCCCGGCTGCTCGCCGCCTCCTCGGTCGTCCTCGCGCTCACCATGCTGCTCGCCCTGTGGTGGGCGCTCGGCCGGGCCGCCGGACTCCCCCACCCCACCCTGGCCTGGATGGCCGCCACCCACGGCGTCGGCAACGCGCTCGGCTTCGCGCTCTGCGCCCTGCTCGCCTGGCGCCGGCTCGCCGCCGACCACCCCCGCAGCACCACCCCGGCCAAGACGCCGGAGACCGTCCGATGAACGACTACGACTACCCCGAGCAGGGCGCCAGCCGCACCGGCGAACTGCCCGCCGGCTACAACCACCTGCGGCACAGCACCCTCATCGGCCACGCCCCCCCCCCCGCGCTGGAGGCCGCCGGCGCCGCCCTGCTCGACTGGCGGATGCACCGGCTCGCGGGCGTCCGGATCGACTCGACGGCCGACCGGGCCGCCCCGGGCGTCGCCGTACGCTGCGCCATCGGCCTCGGCCCGCTGCGGGCCGGCGCCCCCAACCGGGTGCTGGCCGCGGTCGACGGCCCGGACCGGTACGGCTTCACCTACGGCACCAGGGCCGGGCACCTGGCCCGAGGCGAGGAGACCTTCCTGGTCGAACTGGCCGCGGACGGCGCGGTCCGGTTCTCCGTCACCGCCTTCAGCCGCCCGGTCGCCTGGTACGCCCGACTGGCCGGCCCGCTGCTCCCGCTCGCCCAGCGCGCCTTCGCCCCGCACTGCGGACGCGTACTGGCCCGGATCGCGGCAGGGCCGGCCGACTGAACGGCGGCAGGACCGGTCGGGCGGCGAACGGTCGGGCCGGGTCGCGGCGGCGCCTGGCGGCGGGGGTCAAACCGCTGGTCGGGACGGTGGGCTGTCCTGGATGATCGGCGGATGATGTCGATGCGCCCGGTCCTGGAGATCTTCGCCCCCGACGGCTTCGCGCTCTGGCCGACGAGCAGCCACGCGCCGCACCTGGACCTCACGCTGAGCGGGCGGTTGACGCCGGCCGAGGTGGGGACGGCGGTGTGGCGGTTGGCCGCCTGCAACGACGTCGAGCCCGACCACGAGCAGGCCGAGGAACGCGGCCCCCGGCCGGCGGACCCGCTGGGTGCCTTCCTGCACGGGCTGCTCACCGAGCCGCACCCGTACGCTCCCGGCGGGCTGGTGCTGAGCGACTCGGCCACCGGCGCCGTCTTCGAACCGGGCTGCTGCAACGGCCTGGAGGACTGGCGCGAATGGCGGGACGTCACGGACGGCTCCGGCACCGCCTGGTTCGGCCACGACCCCGATGCCCGGGCCGAACGCGTCGGCCGGGTCGTCCGGCTGACCCAGGACGCCGGGGACCGCGAGGACGGCGAGGACCACGACGACACGGTGATCGAGCTGCCGGTGGACGAACTGCGCCGGCTGCTCACCGGGGTCGAGCGGGACCTGCTCGACTTCCTTGCCCTGGTGGCGAGTTGGGCCGGGCAGCAGATTCCCGAACACGCCGAGACCGTCACCGTCGCGCTCGCCCGGGCACTGGACCTGGAGCCGCCGGCATGACCAGCTTCCACACCCACCGGGCCCTGGTGCACGACTCCTCGCTCCCGCCGTACCGCCGACACCGCGCGCTGCTCACCTGCCTGAACCGCTTCTCCCCCTACGGCTTCCAGGCCACCTACCACCACCTGACCCTCAGCGCCCGGATGCCGCGCCACCTGCCAGCCGACCCGGACGCGCTGGTCCGTGCGGTGGACGAGCTGCACGAGGCGCGCGAGCTGTGGCGGGCCCGGGCCGAGGAGTACGCGGCGCAGCGGCGGGCGCAGAAGCAGGCCCGGCGCCGGCAACCGCCGGAGCCGGCCTGGTGGCGCTGGTCCTGGGGCTCGTTCGACCTGGCCTGGCGCTACGACCCGTTCCTGCACCCGCCGTTGCGCCTGCCCGACTACGTCCGGCGGCAGAACGCGCTGATGGATGGCGCCGAGCTGCCCGGCTGTCCGGCCTGCGGGGAGCAGGGCCCGACGGTGACGGTCGCGACCGCCCACGGCCACGCCGGACTGTGCCGCTGCTGCGCGCGGGTGCTGACGCCCTGCGGCTGCGGGCAGTGGCACCGCTTCGAGCCGGGGCTGCGGGTCAGTTGGAGCCGGATCTGGCGGCGCGAGCACATGACAAATGCCGGCGGGCCCAGCCCGCACTGGCCGGGTGTCCGGGGCGCGGCCCGGATCGAGCGGCTGGAGTCGTACACGGTCCGCTGGAAGTCAGGCGTGATGCACTGGGACCGTGACCAGTAGCGCCCAGCCGGCCTGCACCCGGACCTCGAAGTGGTCGATGTCCCCCGGCTGGAAGGCCGCGCCGCCGGTGGTGCGCACCGTTGCGTCCCGGCTGCCGTAGCCGGTTGCGGAGTGTGTTGCGCATGGGGTGCCTCCCGCGAAGGGGGAAGAATCGGGACGGACCGGACAGCATTCCGTACGGGCGGTGGCCGCCGACGGCTCGACCCCGGCGCCCGGGACCGCCGGAATACCCCGTCGACCAGGACCGTTGTGGCGGGCACATGGTCGCAAGCACCACCGCCGGAAGGGAAGGAACCGCGAGATGAGCAGCACGGTCGAGCTGACCAAGGAGAACTTCGACGACATCGTCCCGGGCCCGGAGGGCAAGGACTTCGTCTTCATCGACTTCTGGGCCGGGTGGTGCGGGCCGTGCCGCCAGTTCGCCCCGGTGTACGAGAAGGCCGCCGAGCGCCACTCTGACCTGGTCTTCGCCAAGGTGGACACCGAGGCGCAGCAGGAGCTGGCCTCCGCGTTCGACATCCAGTCGATCCCGACGCTGGCGATCATCCGTGAGGGCGTACTCGTCTTCTCGCAGCCCGGAGCGCTGCCGGAGGCGGTGTTCGAGGACCTGATCGGCCAGGCCCGCAACCTGGACATGGCCGAGGTGAAGCGCAAGGTCGCCGAGGACCAGGCGGCCGGCGGCCAGGCCTGATCCGGACGCCCGAGGGCCGGGGAGCCTCGTCTCCCCGGCCCTTCGCCGTACCGGGCCCCCGGTGCCGCCAGGGCGCCCCGGCCGGCGACTCCACCACCCGCTGGACCGGGTCGAAGCCCTCGGGCGGCTCGAAGCGGCGGACGGTACGCTCGTCCACGTCGAGTCGGGCGGCCGGTTCGGCACCGGTCAGACCGGGGCGGTCCCGGAGCAGTTCCAGCAGGGCGAGGACGCGGCCGACCGGGTGCTCCTTCCCGTCTCCGCGCCGCTCTTCACGCATGCCCGGCGGCGAGGCAGCAAGGCGGAGAAAATCGGGCGACGTCCGCCCGGATCCGATCCTAGGGTCGACGGCGGAGAAGGCCCCATCGCGGCGAAGCCCTCCCGCGGGCCCGTCGAGGCCTCCTCCGGACATCCCCGTCGACGAAGGAGAGACCACCATGAGCACGTTCGTACTGGTACCCGGGTTCTGGCTCGGCGCCTGGGCCTGGGACGAGGTGGCCGCGCCGCTGCGCGCGGCCGGGCACCGGGTGTACGCCGTCAGCCTGCCCGGGATGGCCGAACGCGCCTCCGAGACGGGCGAGTTCGGGCTGGAGGAGCAGATCGCCGACCTGGCCGCACTGCTGGTCCGGGAGGACCTGTCGGACGTCGTCCTGGTCGCCCACAGCGGCGCCTGCGCCCCGGTGGGCGGGCTCGCGGACCGGCTTCCGGAGCGGATCCGCCGGGTGGTCTACCTGGACAGCCGCCCGCTGGTCGACGGCGCGTCGGTGTACGACCTGTGGCAGCCCGACTTCCGGCGGATGGCCGACACCTCGGTGGTCGACGGCCGCCTCCCGATGCCGTCCTGGGAGTTCCAGTCCGAGCACGGCGTGAGCACGGCGGGGCTGGACGAGGCCGCCCTCGCCCGCATCCGCTCCCGCGCCACCCCGCACCCGGCGGGGGCGTTCCGGGACCGGCTGCGGCTGACCGGCGCCGGGGCCGCACTGCCGCAGGCGCTGGTCTCCTGTTCCTTCCCGCTCTCCCGGATGCGCGAGCTGATCGCCTCCGGGGACCCGTACTTCGCCGGGTTGTCCGGGCCGAACTGGGAGCTGCGTGAACTGCCCACCGGGCACTGGCCGATGTTCTCCCGCCCGGCCGACACGGCGGCGGTGCTGGCGGAGCTCGCCGCGCTCTGAGCCCGTCGGTCCGTCCGCCGCCGGGCCCCGCCCTGTCCTGTCCGTGCCCTCGGTTCGTCCGACGGCGCCCTCCGCGTGTCCGTCCGTCGCGCAACCGCGCCCGGACCGGCAGGATGGGGCCCACGCCGTACCCGAGCGAACAGCGAGCATCCGTGCGCGATCAGCCCAGCCGTACCGAACCGCCGGACGCCGTGCCGGAGTTCCGGCCGGACCGCGGTCCGAGGCCGTCCGCCCCACTGCGCGCCGCACCCGGCACCTGCGCCCTGGTCACCCTGCGGACGCGTGACGGGCGCGAGAAGTGGCCGCCGGCGGCGGACCGGGTCAGGCTCGGGTACGGAAGCGAAGGCAGCCGCGGCCCGCACTCCCGGAGGGTCGCCCGCACCGGCGGCCCGGACGGGAACCGGCGCGCCCGGCCGCTCGACATCCGCGAGCGCACACCCGCCACCCTCGCCCAGCGGGCCGGGGTGGCCATCGAGACGACGGAGGACCGGGCATGACCAGCACCGCCGAGGAGTACGACGTCATCGTCCTGGGGGCCGGCCCGACCGGCGAGAACGTTGCCGACCGGACGGTTGCCGCCGGGCTGCGCACCGTGATCGTGGAGGCCGAGCTGGTCGGCGGCGAGTGCTCCTACTGGGCCTGCATGCCCAGCAAGGCGCTGCTGCGCCCGATGGCCGCGCTGGACGACGCCCGCGCGGTGGCCGGCTCCCGCGAGGCGGTCGGCGACCGGCGGCTGGACCCGGCCGCGGTGCTGGCCCGGCGGAACTCCTTCACCTCCGACTGGCAGGACGACGGCCAGGTCCGGTGGCTGCGGGACACCGGCATCGAGCTGGTCCGCGGCCACGGCCGGCTGGCCGGGGAGCGAACGGTGACGGTGGAGGCCGAGGACGGCAGCGAGCGGGTGCTCACCGCCCGGCACGCCGTCGCGGTCTGCACCGGCAGCCGCCCGTTGCTGCCCGCGCACGTGCCGGGGCTCGCCGAGGCCCACCCGTGGACCAACCGGGAGGCGACCGGCTCGCAGACCGTCCCCGGGCGGCTGGCGGTGGTCGGCGGCGGGGTGGTCGGGGTGGAGATGGCCGCCGCCTGGCGGGCGCTCGGCTCCGAGGTGGTGCTGCTGGTGCGCGGTGACGGGCTGCTGCCACGGATGGAGCCGTTCGCGGGCGAGCTGGTGGCGGACGGCCTGCGGGCGGCCGGGGTGGACCTCCGCTTCGGCACCGAGGTCACCGCGCTGGAGCGGGCGGACGGCTCCGGACCGGTGACCCTGACGCTCGCCGCCCGGGACGGCCAGGGTGGCGGCGGGACGCTGACCGCCGACGAGGTGCTGTACGCGACCGGCCGGGCCCCGCGCACCGCCGACATCGGGCTGGAGCAGGTCGGCCTGAAGCCGGGCGGCTGGCTGGAGGTGGACGACAGCTGCACGGTGCTCGGCGTGGACGACGAGTGGCTCTACGCCGCCGGGGACGTCAACCACCGGGCGCTGCTCACCCATCAGGGCAAGTACCAGGCCCGGATCGCCGGCGCGGCGATCGCCGCCCGCGCCCAGGGGCGCCCGCTGGACACCTCGCGCTGGGGCACGCACGCCGCGTCCGCCGACCTCGCGGGCGCGCCCCAGGTGGTCTTCACCCAGCCCGAGGTCGCCGCCGTCGGTCTGACCCGGGCCGCCGCCGAGGCGGCCGGGCTGCGGGTGAAGGCCGTCGACCACGAGATCGGCTCCGTCGCCGGGGCCTCGCTCTACGGCGACGACTACCGCGGCCGGGCCCGGGTGGTCTTCGACCTGGACCGGGAGGTGATCGTCGGCGCCTGCCTGGTCGGGCCCGGGGTGGCCGAGCTGCTGCACTCGGCCACCGTCGCGGTGGTCGGCGAGGTGCCGATCGACCGGCTCTGGCACGCGGTGCCCGCGTACCCGACGATCAGCGAGGTCTGGCTGCGACTGCTGGAGGACTGCCGGGGGTAGCGCCCCCGAACGGGCGGCCCTCCGACCGGACGGGCACTCGAACGTCCGTCCGTTCGAGTGCCCGTCCGAACGGACGCCGGCCTCCTGGGTGACCGGCGCACCCGTCGGCCTCCCGGGTGACCGGCGCGGCGAGGTGTGACCGCCGGTGGACGGCGGGACACTGGCAGTCGGGGGCCGTCCGGGGGGGCCGAGCTCGTGACCAGGTGGTGTGAGGCATGACCGAGGTGCTGTTGGCCGTCGGAACCGAGAAGGGCCTCTTTCTCGGCCGCAGCCGCGACCGGCTGACGTGGAAGTTCAGCGGGCCGCACTTCCCGATGAACGCGATCTACTCCGTCTCCATCGACCGCCGTGACGACCGGACCAGAGTGCTGGCCGGGGCCGACAGCAGCCACTGGGGGCCCTCGGTCTGGCGCTCCGACGACCTCGGCGCCAGCTGGTTCGAGCCGCCGCAGCCGGCCGTCCGCTTCCCCGAGTCCACCGGCGCCTCGCTCACCCGGGTCTGGCAGCTCCAGCCCGCCGGAGCGGAGGCCCCCGGCGTCGTCTACGCGGGCACCGAGCCGGCCGCGCTGTTCCGCTCCACCGACGGCGGCGAGACCTTCGCCCTGGTCGAGCCGCTCTGGAACCACCCGCAGCGGCCGCAGTGGGGCGCCGGCTACGGCGGCCAGGGCCTGCACACCATCCTGACCCACCCGCGCGACCCGCAGCGGCTGCTGGTCGCCGTCTCCAGCGGCGGCGTCTACCGCAGCAAGGACGGCGGCGACAGCTGGGAGCCCTCCAACACCGGCCTGCGCGCCGAGTTCTTCCCGCAGGAGAGCCAGTACCCCGAGTTCGGCCAGTGCGTGCACAAGATCGCCCCGGACCCGGTGCACCCGGACCGGCTCTACCTCCAGAACCACGGCGGCGTCTACCGCAGCGACGACTGGGGCGGCAGCTGGCGCTCGATCGTGGACGGGCTGCCCGCCGAGTTCGGCTTCGCCGTGGCCGCCCACCCGCGCCGGGCCGACACCGCCTACCTCTTCCCGCTCGGCGGCTCCGACGACCGCATCCCGCCCGGCCGCCGCTGCCGGGTCTTCCGCACCACCGACGGCGGCACCAGCTGGCAGCAGCTCGCCGAGGGCCTGCCCGGCGAGGACCACTACGGCATCGTGCTGCGCGATGCCCTGCGCACCGACGACGCCGCCCCGGCCGGGATCTACTTCGGCAACCGGACCGGCGACGTGTACGGCAGCCGGGACGAGGGCGAGAGCTGGTCACTGCTGCTCTCCCACCTGCCGGACGTGCTCTGCGTCCGGGCGGCGGTGGTGGGCTGAGCCTGTGGTGGCCTGAAATAACCGGTTGCCGGCCGGCAGGGCCTCGGTGAGCATGGGCCGCCGACGAACGATCACACGATTGTGGGGTGGGCCATGGCCGAGGACTGGGTGGTCAGGCGGGGTACCGACGGCGAGCCGGTGCTGCGCTACCTGCTGGACGAGCGGGAGGGGCGGCCGTGGGCCGACCTGCTGGAGGTCCTGGACGAGTCGGTGGACGCCGCCGGGTTCATCCGGGCCGAGCTGCCCGGCTGGGTGGTCTCCAGTTCTCCCGGGCTCGGGCGGGAGCTGGTGGCGCGCGGCGCGCGGGTGCTGCGGCACGCCCACACCTTCCGCCGCGACCTGCGTGCCGATCCCCCGCCCGCCGACTGGGCCGGGACGCCGCTGCGCGAGGGCCTGCGGGCGGTGCCCTGCGACCGCGCGCCCGAGGAGCTGTACGAGGCCTGGCGGGCCGCCTTCCCTCCCGGCCACATCGACCACTACCCGGGCGAGAAGGCCCAGGTGCTGGCCGAACGTCTCGGACTGCTGCTCGAAGGGAAGAGCATCGGCCCGGTGCTGCCGTCCAGCCTGCTCGCGGTGGACGCGGAGGACCGCGTGGTCGCCGGGCTGATCCTCACCGACCGCGACGGCCGGCCCTGGGTCGCCGACGTCTTCCGCCACCCGGAGCTCGGCTACCGCGGCCTCGGCGCGGACCTGCTGCGCAGGGCGATCGGGGACGCCGGCGCGCGGGGGCTCGCCGACGTGACCCTGGTGGTGTCCGAGGGCAACCCGGCCCGCCGGGTCTACGAGTCGCTGGGCTTCGTGCTCCAGGAGACCTCGCTGACGGTCGTCGTACCCGACGCCGGCTAGGAACGGACGCCGGACCTCGCCCGTGCCCCGGCGGTTCAGGGCCGGGCGAGTTCCAGGACGGCGATCCCGCCCAGCACGGTGAGCGCGGCGGTCAGCCGCAGCCGGCCGAGGCGCTCGCGGAACACCACGGTGGCGATCAGCGCGGCGATGACGATGCTGGTCTCGCGCAGCGCCGCGATCGTCGCCAGGTTGCCCCGGGCCTGCGCCCACACCACCAGCCCGTACGCCGTCAGCGAGAGCACCCCGCCGGCGATGCCCAGCGGCACCGCCCGGCCCGCCCCGGCGAGCAGCCCGGGACCGCGCCGGACCCGGACGATCAGCGCCAGCAGTGGCCCCTGGAGCAGGAAGAGCCAGGCCACGTAGCCGCCGACCGTCCCCTCACCGCCACCCTCTCCGCGGCCGACCTGCGGGCGGCCGCCGGACTGCTGGACGGCGCGAGCCGGGTGGTGCTGATCGGCGCCGGACTGTCCGGCGCGGTGGTGCTCGACCTCGGGTACCGGCTGCGCGCGCTCGGCCTGCTGGTGGACGCCCCGGCCGACCCGATCACCGCCCAGCTGGCCGCCGCCGGGCTCGGGCCCGGCACGGCCTGCCTGGCCGTCAGCCACACCGGCGCCACCCGCAGCGTGGTGGACGCCGCCCGTCTGGCCCGCGAGGCCGGGGCCGAGGTGCTGGCGCTCACCAGCTACGCCCGCTCCCCGCTGACCGAAACGGCCACCCTGGCCCTGGTCGCGGGCGGCCAGGACCTGGTCTTCGGCCTGGAGACCACCGCCAGCCGGCTCGCCCACCTGGCCGCCGTGGACGCGCTCGCCCAGACGCTGCTGGCCCTGCGCGGCCCCCGCGCCGAACGCGCCCTCGGCCTGTCGGCGGACGTCACCGCGGACTACGCGTACTAGGACTGCGCGTACTGGCTGCGGCCATGGTCGCGGCCGGCGCCCGTCAGTCCTTGTGCCCGCCCTCGATCCGGGCGCCGCGCACCACGACCATGGTCAGGCCGACCGCGACCAGCAGTTCCGCCCAGAAGAACGCCGCGTGGTCCAGCAGCGAGCCGATCGGCGGGTTGCCGGGCGCGGCGTTGCGCATGCCGACCAGGGCGAACAGCGTGGCCGCCATCCAGCCGAGGGCCGGCCGGACGATGCCGCGCCGCCGGCGGACGATCAGCCAGGCCGCCACCAGCGCGGACAGCGCCAGCGCCCACATCGCGGCCATCATGAACCAGGCCAGGATGAAGGTGCTGCGCGAGCGGCTGATCCGCTCGGTCACCGCGATGCCGAAGCCCTCGCTCTGCTTCTCGGCCTGCCGGAAGGCGAAGAACGGGTCGGCCCGCACCCGGGCGTGGATGCGGACCCGCGGCCGGGCCGCCGGGCGCGTGCTCCGGACGGCCCGCCGGTGCGGCGGCGCGCTCATCGGCCTACTCCCACGGTCGGCGGGCGGCTCCGGATGCCGCCCGTCCCGCCACCCTCCGGGCGGCCGCGGCCGGGACGCAACCGCAGTAGGCCGATCGGGCGGCCGGAGGCTCGGCAAACAGGCTGGTCGGAGGGGCTGTGTAGGCTCAACGGTCATGGCGAGGGTGACGCGGGACGATGTGGCGCGGGTGGCGGGGACGTCCACGGCGGTCGTGAGCTACGTGATCAACGACGGACCGCGGCCGGTGGCGCCGGCGACCAGGGCGCGGGTGCTCGCGGCGGTCGAGGAACTCGGCTACCGGCCGAACCGGGTCGCCCAGGCGATGGCCCGGCGGCGGACCAACCTGCTCGGGATGGTCGTGCCGGACGCCCGCCAGCCCTTCTTCGCCGGGCTCGCGCACGCCGTCGAGCAGGCCGCCACCGAACACGGCCGACTGCTGCTGATCGGCAACTCCGACTACGCCGACGAGCGCGAGGCGCACTACATCCGCGCCTTCCTCGGGATGCAGGTGGACGGTCTGATCCTGGTCACCCAGGACCCGGCCACCCCCGGACTGACCGGCTTCGACGTGGCCGACGGCACCCCGGTGGTGCTGCTGCACCACCGGGCGGAGAGCGCCGACGGCGTCGCCGTGGTCGCGGACGACGAGGGCGGCGCCCGCGAGGTGGTCCGCCACCTGCTCGGGCACGGTCATGCCGAGGTGCACTGCTTCGGCGGCACCCTCGCGCTCAGCCCACACGACCCGGTCACCGGGCGGACGGCCGGCTGGGCCGCCGCGCTGGAGGAGGCCGGGCTGCCCACCGAGGGGCGGCTCACCCCGGCGCCGTTCGACCGGATCCGGGCGCACGCCGAGGCCCTCACCCTGCTCGCCCGGCCCGACCGGCCCTCCGCCGTGTTCTGCGCGACGGACGACCAGGCGATCGGCCTGCTGCGGGCCGCCGACGACCTCGGCATCCGGGTGCCGGAGGACCTCGCGGTGGCCGGCTTCGACGACATCGCCGAGGCGGTGATCGCCGGACCGGCGCTGACCACCGTCACCGCGGCACAGGACGAGATGGCCCGCGCCGCGCTGGATCTCGTCCTCGGCGGGCCGGAGCACCGCGCCCAGGGCACCCGTACCTTCCCGGCCCGGCTGGTGGTCCGGCGCTCCTGCGGCTGCCCGCCGGCCGAGGCCCGGGACTGACGTCGGGCCGGGGACGGACGCCGGCGCCTGCGCGGACCCCTCGGTCTTCTCACTCTTCGAGCAGCTCGTCCGCGAGCAGGTCCATCAGCAGGTTGTCGTGCCAGGTGCCGTCCGGGCCGCGCTCGTACTGGCGCATGGTGCCGACGGTGCGGAAGCCGACCTTGGCGTAGCAGCGGATCGCGGCGAGGTTGTCCGCGGCCGGGTCGATCACCAGCCGGTGGTAGTGGTGGTCGTGCACCAGGTGCCGGGCCATCGTGCGCACGGCGTCGGTGCCCAGGCCCAGGCCGTGCACCGTCGGGTCGAGGTAGAGGTCCATCCCGGCGTGCCGGTACTCGTCGTCGTTGTTGGCGTACCACTGGATGGCGCCGACCACCTTGCCGCCGAGTTCGATCGCGAAGGTCTCGGTTCCGGGCGATTCCAGGTCGTTGGCGACCTCGTCGGCCAGGTCGTCGCCGCCCCGCCAGCGGGCGAACACCTCGGGCGTGCCACGGATGGCCGCCAGCGCCGGGATGTCCTCGCCGGTGGCTGGGCGGAGCGTGACCAAGGTGCCGTGCAGAATCGTCCCCATATGGGGCATGTTGGCACGGAAACCCCGCTCCGGCGAGTGTTTTCGGGCACCGTCCGCCCCCTTCCGGCGAGCGGCCGCGGGGCGGGACGGCAGGGGCCGGGCGGCGGCCCGACGAGGCGGCCGGGCGTCAGGTGGCGGGGCGCGCCGGGTCGCCGAGGGGGCCGAGCCAGACGGCGGTGACGGCGCTGACGTAGCGGGCGCCGCAGTGGTCGTCGGGGACGACGAGCTGCGGGCCGGTGGCGTCCAGCGGGGCCCCGTCCATGCTGGTGGCGAGCAGGATCTCCTGGCCGCCGAAGTCCGGGTCGATCTCGGCCCAGGAGACCACCGCCCGGTGGCCGTCGGCGCCGACCACCGAGAGCAGGAAGCGCAGCCGCTGCTTGCGGCCGGAGAAGTCGATCCGGGGCCGGGCGGCGCGCAGCACGTCCAGCAGCGCCGGGCCCTCGTAGCCGTGGCGCTGCTCGCCCGCGGTCCGGCAGTCGAAGCTGACCTCGACCCGGCGGGCGGGGAGGGCGCGCAGCTCCGCCACCGTCAGCTCGGCGGGGCGGTCGAGGTGGCCGTGGAGTCGGACGGTGGGCCTCGCCGGGGTCATGGGTGCTCCCTCC
>NZ_JBHVFE010000073.1:0-26439 GCF_042801945.1 Kitasatospora sp. NPDC057542 | reverse complement strand
CGTCTGCGACAGCGAGTCGCTGTGCGAGGAGCCGTAGCCGTCCAGCCACGCCTTCCACGAACCGCTGCGGGCCGGCTGCGAGGTGCTGCTGTTCACCACGCCGCTGGACGCCGTCCACGGGGTGGCGGCGCCGGTCTCGAAGCCCGCGTTGCCCAGCAGCTGCGCCGGGGTGCAGCTGCCGCCACCGGCGGAGACGGTCCAGGTGAAGGCGGTGGAGGCCGACTTGCCCGCGGCGTCCGTCACCGTGACGGTCACGTTGGAGCTGCCCGCGGCGGAGGCGGTGCCGGCGATGACACCGGTGGAGGAGTTGATCGACAGCCCGGCGGGCAGGCCGCTCGCGGCGTAGGACAGCGGGGCGGTGCCGCCGGAGGCGTTGATCTGGAGGTTCACCGCGCCACCGACGGCGGTGGACTGGTTGCCCGGGTTGGTGACCGAGACCGCGCCGCTGCCGGCCGGCTTGGTGAGCAGGCAGCCGGACACGTTGAGGTCGATGACCCGGCTGGAGTTCAGGCAGGTGGTGAACCAGTACGTCTCCTCGCCGTAGCTCTGGCCCTTGTAGGCCTTGGTGGTGCCGTCGGCGGCCACCTCGCACGGGTTGTTGAGGGTGCACATGGCGCCGTCGTCGTTGCCGGTGTTGTTGATGCCGACGATCCGCCCGCTGGCGGAGTCGACGATCGGCGAGCCGGAGGTGCCGTGCGTGGTGTTGCAGCCGGAGCTGTAGCGCAGCGAGTCGTGCCAGGTCCACTCGTCCTCGCGCAGGGTCGGCACGAAGCCGTTGACGGAGCAGTTCCAGACCTGCTTCCAGTACGACGAGGGTATGTACATCGACGCACCGTCGGCCGGGTGCGAGTCGTTGATGGTCAGCGCGGTGACGCCGTACTTGGAGCTGATCGACCCGTAGGTGTCGGTGAGTTGGTAGAGCGCGACGTCGGTGCCGGTCATGGTCGCGTAGAGCACCTTGTCGGCCTGGACGGAGCCCAGGCTGTTGCCCGCGCCGTCGAGCAGGGTGCCGCTGCGGCTGGCGCCGGCGTTCTGGATGACCTGGCCGGCCGGGGGCATGGTCGGCAGGCAGTGCCCGTTGGTGAGCATCATCGCCCGGTCGCCGGCCACCGAGGTGGGGTAACGGACCAGCGAGGCCGAGCAGTTGCTCAGGGCGATGGTGGCGGTCAGGTCGGCCGCCTGGACGGCGTGCGCGGGGGCGGCGCCGAAGGCCAGGCCACCGGCGACGACGGCACTCGTACCGGCCACCGCGACAAGTCTCTTGAACATGGCTCTCCTTGTGGGGGATCGCGGGGTGTACGACTGGTCGCCGACGCCCACGCCGCACGAAAGTGCCATGGCCACTTCAAGAGGTCAACCATTGCGACCGAACTCGCCACTGCCGGGCACGGGTCGTGCCACCCGGGGGCAACGACCCGTCCCGGTATGCCCGTTACGGGCCAGGGCTACGGATACGGCTACGGCTGCGGGAAGGCGTTCGGGTCCACGTCGACGGTCGTGGCGTTGCCGTCGACCACCGGCTGGATGGTGATCTCCCAGGAGGTCACGGTCCGGCCGGTCTCGAACGAGAAGGTGTCCTCGAACTTGGTGAAGTGACAGTTCCGGGTGAAGCCCTTGGCGTCGGAGTCCCAGTCCGCGCCCTCGGAGACGTAGACCTCGTACGTGCCGTCCTCCACGCCCTCGACGTCGGCGTGCTGCCCCTTGCCGACGAAGACCGAGTGCACCGCCTTGCCGTTCAGGGCGAGCGACACCACGGCGTCCGTCTTGCCGCCGTTCTCGACCTTGAACGCGCCCTCGCCGCGCAGCTTCCCCTTGCGGACCATGGTGCCGTTGTCCAGCGAGCGGGACTGCTGCTGGGGCAGCGGCGGCACGGCGAAGGTGGTCGGGTATCCGGCCGTGGTCATCTTGGTGAGGGCCGCCGACACCGCCGCCAGCCCCTGGGAGGTGCCCAGTTCGGCCTCGGCCGAGCTCAGGGCGCAGACGTCGTGGAACTTGATGTCGCTGCGGACCTTGCCCGCATCGGTGGCGAGAGAGGTCATCGCCTCCACCAGCTCGGTCTGCACCGTCGAGACCGCGGGCGGCTTGTCCGCCTTGCTCAGGGCCTTGGCGGCGCCCTGCGCGCTGGTGACGACGCCGCCGAGCACGGTGTCGAGGTCGCTCAGGCTCTTGGCGCCGGCCACCTGGGCGAGCGCGGTGGTGACCGGGTCGACGCTCGCGCTGAGCACCGGGCCGTACGGCGCCGGGGTCGGTGTCGGCTTCGCGGAGACCCCCGGACCCGCCGACCCCGCCACGGACGAACCACCCGTCGAACCGCCTCCACCGCCACCGGAACAGGCCGCCAGCACCAGCGCCGTGCCGACGGCCAGGCCGGCCTTCCCCACGAACCGCTCGGACCCCACGAACCTCATGACCCACCCCCGGTAGCCGGACCGCGCGCACACCGCGCACTCGCGCGGCGACACATGGTCCCGGGCACGAACGACCCCGTCAACCCGATACCCGGCGGCCACCTCCGAGGGGCCGCCCCGGGCCGTCTCCGGAGGTCAACTACGATCGGGCTCGTGCTCAGTCTCACCGGACTTCCCCTCCAGATCATCACCTCGGTCCTCGCCATCGCCGTCTTCGCCGCCACCATGTGGCTCTGGCCGCGGTTCGGCGGAAAGGGCTGGAAGTCCTGGCTGGGCCGGATCGGCGCCTTCCTGGCCACCCAGATATCGGTGCTCGCCGCGATGGGCCTGATCGCCAACAGCTACTTCGGCTTCTACAGCTCCTGGACGGACCTGCTCGGCACCAGCGGCGGGCTCGGCACCGTGGTCGACCACGCGCCGAACGCCTCCGGGGTGTCCGTCACCGGTGAGCAGAAGTTCTACTCCTCCCAGGGCTCAGACCCGGAGCGCTCCGGCCTGATCCAGAAGGTCGACGTCAAAGGAGCCGGCAGCGGTCTGACCACCGAGGCGTACGTCTACCTGCCGCCCCAGTACTTCCAGCCGGACTTCGCCAAGCAGCGCTTCCCGATGGCCCTGGTGCTCACCGGCTACCCGGGCACCCCGGAGAAGCTGATCTCGCTGATGCAGTACCCGGCGTCCACGCTCGCCGCGATCGAGCAGAAGAAGCTGCCGCCGACCGTCCTGGTGATGACCCGCCCCACCCTGGTCGGCGACCGGGACACCGAGTGCGTGGACGTGCCGAACGGCCCCCAGGTGGAGACCTTCTTCACCACCGACCTGCCCAAGGCCCTCGCCACCACCTACCGGATCGGCACCGACCCGGCCAACCGGGCGGTGATCGGCAACTCCACCGGTGGCTACTGCGCGCTCAAGTTCGCGCTGCGCAAGCCCGACTCCTACCGCGCGGCGGTCGCGCTCTCCGGCTACTACAGCGCGGCCCACGACCCGACCACCGGCGACCTGTTCGGCGGCAGCGCCCAGCTGAAGCAGGAGAACGACCTGCTGTGGCGGCTGAAGAACCAGCCGCCGGCCCCGGTCTCGCTGCTGCTGACCACCGCCTACGACGAGAACAACTACGACGAGACCAAGGCCATGGTCGCCGCCTTCAAGGCCCCCACCAAGATGTCCACCATCACCCTGGACACCGCCGGCCACAACTTCCACACCTGGACCCGGGAGATCCCCCCGGCGCTGGAGTGGCTGGGCAAGCACATAGCCATGCCGGCATCGGTCTGACACCCGACAGATCACACCCGCCTCACAGCCCCGTCTCACGCTTCTCTCAGACGCGCCACCCACCGTGTGGCGCATGACCACGAGCAGCTACTCCCCTCCGGCCGGCGAACCGTGGCCCGAGGCCGCGAACCACCCGCCGCCGGAGGTGCCGGGACCGGACCCGGTCCGGCCGGACCCGGCACCGCTCTTCCCCGAGCAGCCCCTGCCGCCCGCCGGCCGCAAGGGCACGGCCTCCTGGTCCGGCCGGCTGCGGACCCTCCCCGCCCGCGCCTGGCGCGGGCGCGCGGACGACCCGGCCTGGGTGCGCCCGGCCCTGCTGGCGCTGCTGGCCGCGACCGCCGTCCTCTACCTGTGGGGCCTGAGCGCCTCCGGTTGGGCCAACTCCTTCTACTCGGCCGCCGTGCAGGCCGGCTCCCAGAGCTGGAAGGCCTTCTTCTTCGGCTCCTCGGACGCCGCGAACTTCATCACCGTCGACAAGCCCCCGGCCGCGCTGTGGCCGATGGCGCTCTCGGCGCGGATCTTCGGCCTCTCCTCCTGGTCGGTGCTGGCCCCGCAGGCACTGATGGGCGCGGCCACCGTCGGCGTGCTGTACGCGACGGTGCGCCGCCGCTTCTCCCCGCTCGGCGGCCTGCTGGCGGGCGCCGCGCTGGCGCTCACCCCCGTCGCGGCGCTGATGTTCCGCTTCAACAACCCGGACGCACTGCTGGTGCTGCTGCTGACGCTGGCCGCGTACGGGCTGGTGCGGGCGGTCGAGGCGGCGGGCACCCGGTGGCTGCTGTTCACCGGGGTGATGTTCGGCCTCGCCTTCCTCACCAAGACCCTGGCGGCCTTCCTGATCCTGCCCGCCTTCGCGGTGATCTACCTGGTCGCGGCACCCACCGGGTTCTGGCGGCGGGTACGGCAGACCCTGCTCGCGGGCGTGGCGCTGCTGGTCTCGGGCGGCTGGTGGGTGGCGATCGTCGAGCTGATGCCGGCCTCGGCCCGCCCGTACATCGGCGGCTCGCAGGACAACAGCTTCCTCTCGCTCACCTTCGGCTACAACGGCCTCGGCCGGGTGGACGGCAACGAGCGCGGCAGTGTGGGCGGCGGCGGCCGGATGCCGGCCGGGCTCGACCTGCCGGGCGGCGGCGCGGCGCCCGGCGGCGGCCGTGGCTGGGGGCAGACCGGTCTGACCCGGATGTTCGGCACCGACGTCGGCGGGCAGATCGCCTGGCTGCTGCCGGCCGCGCTGATCCTGCTGGTGGTCGGCCTCTGGGCGACCCGCCGCTACGCCCGCACCGACACCGCCCGCGCGGCCTTCCTGGTCTGGGGCGGCTGGCTGCTCTCCACCGCGCTGATCTTCAGCTTCATGTCCGGGATCTTCCACCAGTACTACACGGTGGTGCTGGCCCCGGCCGTCGCGGCGCTGGTCGGCATGGGTGTGGACGGGCTGTGGCGGGCCCGGCACCGGCTGCCCTGGGCGCTGGTGCTGGCCGGGACGCTCGCGGTGACGGCCGTCTGGGCGTTCGTGCTGCTCGGCCGCAGCTCGGACTTCCTGCCGTGGCTGCGCTGGGCGGTGCTGGTCGGCGGGCTGGTGGCGGCGGCCGCGCTGGTCGCCGGGCAGTTCGCCGGCCGGGCCTCCGGGCGGACCGGCGCGCGGATCGCCTCGGTGGCGGGCCTGGTGGGTCTGGCGGCGGCGCTCGGCGGTCCGGCGGCGTACGCGGTGGACACCGTGAACTCCCCGCACACCGGCTCGATCGTGACCGCCGGGCCGGGCGTGCAGGGCGCGTTCGGGCCGGGCGGCATGGGGCGCAAGGGCGGCAACGGCGCCAAGGGATTCCCGGGCGGCGGCAACGGGCGCTGGTTCGGACAGGGCGGTCAGGGCGGCCAGGGCGGTCAGCCGGGCTTCCCGGGCGGCCAGGCACCGCGCGGGCAGAACGGCGGGGGCTTCCCCGGCGGCCAGGGCTTCCCCGGCGGCCAGGCCTTCCCGGGCGGCGGCACCGGCAACGGCACCGACCACGCCAACGGCCGCCACGAGCGCGGCAACGGCGACAACACCGGCACCGGCACCGGCACCGGCACCAACGGCGTCCCCGGTCCGCAGGCCCCCGAGGGCATGTTCCCCGGCGGCATGGGCGGCCTGCTCGACGGCCCCAAGGTGAGCGACGAGGCCGCCGCCATGCTCAAGGAGAACGCCGACCACTACACCTGGGCGGCCGCCGCGATCGGTTCGCAGAGTGCCGCCGGCTACCAACTCGCCACCGGCGAGCCGGTGATGGCCCTCGGCGGGTTCAACGGCACGGACCCCTCGCTGACCCTGGCCGGCTTCCAGAAGTACGTCCAGGAGGGCAAGGTGCACTGGTTCATCGGCGGTGGCTCCCGCCGGGGCTTCGGCGGCGGCGGCGAGGGCGGGCAGCAGAACGAGTCCGCCCAGATCGAGTCCTGGGTGACCACCCACTTCACCGAGAAGACGGTCGGCTCGACCACCTTCTACGACCTGACGGCCCCCACCTCCTGACGGTGGGTCCGCGACCCCGAAGGGGGCCCGGCCCGCTCAGTCGGACGGGCAGTGCGTCCCGGCCGCCGGCAGCCGGCCGTCCACCAGGTAGTCGGTCACCGCGTCCCGGACGCAGCCGCTCTTGTCGTACCCGGTGTGCCCGTCGCCGTCCCGGGTGAGCAGCACCCCGTGTTCCAGCCCGGCGGCGAGCCGCTGCGCCCAGACGTACGGGGTGACCGGGTCGCCGGTGGAGCCGATCACCAGGACCGGCGCGCTGCCCGGTGCCCGGACCGGTTGCGGCGGCTCGGGCGAACGGAACGGCCAGGGTCGGCAGTCCGGGTCGAGCAGGGTGCCCACCGGGTCGTGTCCGCTGGTCAGCGGGGCGCGGGCGGCGAGTTCGGCGAGGGCCGGGCGCAGTTCCGCCTCGGTGGGCGGCGGCGGGCCGTCCGCGCAGGAGATGGCGGCGTAGGCGTCGGCCGGTGTCCGGTAGCGGCCGTCCTCGCCGCGGCCGTCGGCGCCGTCGGCGAGGGCGAGCAGGCCCTCGGCCTCGCTCCGGGTGACGGCCGGTTCGAGGGCCTCGCGCAGTCGGGGCCAGGAGCGGTGGCCGTCGGCGAGCACGTCCAGGGCGGCGTCCCAGCCGAGCGCGGCGGTGAGCGTGCGGCCGTCGGCAGCGCGCAGCGGGCGCTCGCGCAGTCCGTCGAGGAAGCCGGCGAGGCGCTGCGGGGCGGCGGCCGGGTCTGCGCCGAGCGGGCAGGCCGGCCCGTCCTCCGTGGCGCAGGCGGCGGCGAAGGCCCGGAGCCCGGCCTCGGCTGCAACGGCCTGCTCGATGCCGAGCCGCGTCGCGGGGACGCTGTGGTCGACGGCTCCGTCGAGGACGAGCCGGCCGGTGCGTTCGGGGAACTCCTCGGCGTAGCGGGCGCCGAGGTGGGTGCCGTAGGAGAAGCCGAGGAAGTCCAGCCTGCGTTCGCCGAGGGCGCCGCGCAGCACGTCGAGGTCGCGGGCGGTGTCGCGGGTGCCGAGGTGCGGGAGCAGGTCGGCGTGCCGGGCGCGGCAGGCCTCGGCGAGGATCCGGCCGTGGTCGTAGGCCGGGTCGTCGGTGGCGTCCCACTGGTCGCGGGTGCGGTCGTCCAGGCAGTGGACGGGGGTGGTGTCCCCGGCGCCGCGCGGGTCGAAGCCGACCAGGTCGTACCGGTCGTGCAGCGGCCCCTGGTAGCCCTTCCAGCCCCAACGGACCATGTCGACGCCGGAGTTGCCGGGGCCGCCGGGGTTGAGCAGCAGGGCGCCGATCCGCTGCTTCCGGTCGGCGGCGGGCACCATGGCGAGGGCGACGTCGACGGTGCGGCCGCCCGGGTCGGCGTAGTCGAGCGGGACCTTGAGGGTGGCGCACTGCACGACGGCCGCGTCCGGGTCGGCGCCGTCCGGGTCGGGGCAGCGCCGCCAGTCGATCCGCTGGTCGTAGAGCGCGCGCAGGGCGGGGGTCGCGGTGGCGGCGGCCCGCTCGTCCAACGGCGGCCGGGCGGCCGGGCGGGCGGCGCCCGTGCAGCCGCTCGTCAGCGCGAGGGCGAGGGCGGCGGCGAGGGCGGGCAGGGCGCGCCCGGGCGACCGGGGGAGCCGGGAAGTCATCGGAGCCACCACCCACGAATACCATCCGGCCCGCGCCCGGGGCACATCGCACCCGCCCCCTGCCGCCGTGGATTAACGTTTCGTCAGCCGCCGCACTGCTGGAGCATGGCCTTCTTGTCGGCCTCGGTGACGGGCAGCTGGTACTTCAGCGAGACCTGGGCGAAGCGCACCGCGTAGGAGCAGCGGATCTCGGTGTTGGCGGGCAGCCAGGCGGCCGGGCCGGAGTCGCCCTTGGAGGCGTTCTGCGAGCCGTCGGCGGGGATCAGGTTGAGCGGGTCGTTGGCGATCTGGACGCGCTTGGCCTTGTCCCACTTGCCGGCGCCCATCTGCCAGTCGTAGGAGAGCGGCATCACGTGGTCGATCTGGATCTTGGTGGCCTGCTGCTTGGTCCACTGGACGGTCTTGCCGGTGTACGGGTCGTAGATGGTCATCGCGGTGACCGTGCAGTCCGAGCCGTCCTTGCGCTCGACGGCCGTGCCGTCCCGGGCGAGCAGGTCGTTGCGGGTGTCGCACTTGTTGCCGCCGAACGGGACGCCCTCGACGTTGTCCGTCCAGGCCGGGCCGAACTCGTTGCGGTCGTAGCCGTCCTTGGTGCCGACGGCGGCGGTGGTGACCTTGGCGATGATGTCCCGGCCGGCCTTCTGCTCCTCGGGGGTGGTCAGCGGCGCCAGGCCGGGCTTGGTGCCGTCGGGGTTCTGGAGCGGGCTGGTGCCCGCGCCTGCGGCGGGGGCGGCGGTGCCGTCGGCCTTGGGGCCGGTCGACTTGTGGTCGCGGCCGCCGATCAGCCAGCCGACCAGCGCGAGCGCGCATATCAGGAACACGGTGGCGGCGGACAGCGTGGTGCGGCGGGCGGGCACGGAGAACTCCCGAGGTCAGGGGCGGGTTGACGGCGAACCAGCAGATCAGCCGCCCCAAGAGCAGGTCAAGCCGACGCCACGCGATGTCCAGGAGCATGTCGAAGCTCACACCCGTTCATGTCCTGCGCCCCGCCCCGTTCGCGCCGTGCGGTCAGCCGCCGATGGCGGACATCGGACGGTCGGGCCGGACGAACTCCGCGCTGCCGATGGCGTGTCCGGGCCCCTTGCCCGCCAACGCCACCCGCCAGGCCGCCTCGATCGCCGCATCGCCGGCGCCCCCGCGCAGCAGTGCCCGCAGGTCCGACTCCTCGGTGGCGAACAGACAGGTGCGCAGCTGCCCGTCCGCCGTCAGCCGCACCCGGTCGCAGCCGCCGCAGAACGGCCGGGTGACGGAGGCGATCACGCCCACGACGGCGTCCGTGCCGGCGATCCGCCACTCCTCCGCCGGGGCGTTGCCGTGCCGACCGACGGGGACGAGGTCGAACCGCTCCTCCAGTCGCGCCAGGATCTCGGAGGCGCTCACCATCGCGGACCGGTCCCACGCCCCTTGCGCGTCCAGCGGCATGGACTCGATGAACCGCATCCGGTAGCCGTGCGCCACGGCGAACCCGGCCAGCTCCGCGATCTCGTCGTCGTTCACCCCGCGCACCGGCACCGCGTTCACCTTCACCGGCCCCAGCCCGGCCGTCTTCGCCGCCGCCAGCCCCGCGAACACGTCACCGATGCGGTCCCGCCTGGTGATCGCCGCGAAGCGCTCCGGGCGCAGGGTGTCGAGGCTGACGTTCACCCGCCCCAGCCCCGCCTCCCGCAGCCCGACCGCCGTATGCGCCAGGCCGATCCCGTTCGTCGTCAGGGACACCTCGGCCCCCAGCGCCGCGATCCGCCCGACCAGCCCCACCAGCCCCCGCCGCAGCAGCGGCTCCCCGCCCGTCAGCCGCACCGACCGCACGCCCAGCCGCTCCACCGCGATCCGCACCAGCCGGACCACCTCGTCGTCGCCCAGCACCTCGGCACGCCCGAGCCACTCCAGCCCCTGCGCCGGCATGCAGTACGTGCAGCGCAGATTGCAGCGATCGGTCAACGAGACCCGCAGATCGGTGTGGACCCGGCCGAAGCGGTCCACCAGGGGGCGCGGTGCGGTGTTCATCGCCCCAGTACAGGCGGTCCGGGCCCGGCCCGGCCAGCGGCCGAACCGCCGGGGCGCGGCCGCCGCGTGCGGCTCGCGCTTGTGGCTTCCCACAATGCGCGCCCCGGCCCCGACCGGGCAGGCTGGCCCCATGCAGAGTGTGCCGACACCCGCCGGACCGGCCCCGGTCGCCGCCCTGGTCCTCGCCGCCGGGGGCGGCCGACGCCTCGGCGGGCGGCCCAAGGCGCTGCTCCGGTACGGGGGCCGGCCGCTGGTGGAGCACGCGGTGGCGGTGGTCCGGGCCGGCGGCTGCACGGACGTCACGGTGGTGCTGGGCGCGGAGGCCGGGCGGGTGCGGGCCACCGCGCACCTGCCGGGCTGCCGGCTGGTCGGCAACCCGGACTGGGCGCGGGGCATGGGCTCCTCGCTGCGGGCCGGCCTGGCCGCGCTGCCGCCGCACGCCTCGGCCGCGCTGGTGATGCTGGTGGACACCCCGGGCGTGACCCCGGCCGCGGTGGCCCGGCTGCTGGCCGCCCACCGGGCGGGCGCCGAACTGGCCGCGGCGGCCTACGGCGGAACGCGCGGGCACCCGGTGCTGATCGGCGCCCGGCACTTCGCCGAGGCGGCGGCGGGCGCCCGCGGCGACGCCGGGGCCCGCGCCCTGCTGGCGGCGCACGCGGCGGAGCTCGTCCTGGTCGAGTGCGCCGACGTCGCCGCCCCCGACGACCTCGACACCCCCGCCGACCTGGCCCGCTGGTCCGCCGGGTGAACGTCCCGGTCGGGCCTGGCGAGCATCCCCCTCGGGAAGGATTCCACCCCTACCCGAGTGGGCAGGATTCCCTGATCCGTCCCTGAGGATTGCCCCATTCCGCGTCCGGCGCCGGACATTTCGGGGGAGCATGGGATACGTCCCACCACCCGACACCGACGGACGGAGCCCGCGATGGCCGGACTGCCCGACGACTTCACCGGACACGACCCCACGCGGCCGGGGCCGGGCGGTGGCGCCCGGGCGATCCGCTGCCCCGCCTGCCGCCGCGAGCACCTCTACGAACCGCCCTCCCTCCCCTGCCCGTGCGGCGCCTCGCTCAAGGTGCCGCTGCTGCGCGGCGGGGTCCCGGTGCAGGTGCGCTTCCGGTCCTGGGAGGACTCCTGGCTGAGCATGCGCTGCCCGCACTGCGGCCGCTCCGACCAGTGGCCGCAGCCCGAGTTCACCTGCAACTGCGGCGCCACCGTCCGGCTGCCGGTGGACCGCACCACCCGGCTGGGCAGCGGCACCGCCGCCCCGCTCGCCGCCCCCGGCCCGCAGGCCGCCCGCCCGTACCCGGGCCACCCGGTGAACGCGCCCGCACCGGCACCGCCCGCACCGCCCTCGGCCGGCCGCTCCCGTCCGTTCCGCCACCGTGCGCCGTTCCGGCCGCACCCGGTGCGCACCTCGCAGGACGCGGTGTTCACCGCCGCCCGCTACCTGGAGTGGCTCGGCTTCGACGACCTGGAGCTGACCGAGGCCCAGGAGCGCGACGGGGTCACCCTGCTGGGCAGCCGGATGGTCGCCCAGGTGGACACCTGGACCGAGCCCGCCGACGTGAAGTCGGTCGAGTGCCTCTGGCTCCAGACCCTGCACGCCGAGGAGATGGCCGCCGCCATGTTCACCCTCGCGGGTTATTCACACCAGGCCACCGTGCGCGGCGAACAGCTGCTGGTCGCCCTGTTCAGCCTGGACCTGGCGGGTGTGCCGCAGCCCGCGAACGGCGCCGCCGAGGCCCTGATGGAGACCGGCTGGACCTCCTGAGCCACCGGACGGCCCGCCGGTCCGCCCCTCCCTCCCGCCCCTGGATCGGTTCCCCCTCGCCCCTCTAGATCATTTTGCCCGCAAAAGCAACAACCTTCGCTCGTGATCTGGTGCACAAGCTCACCCCCGTGTTGAATTGCCGCCACAGCGCGGGCCTTTCGCCCTGCCGTCGCCATGCGTGCGGGTCGTGGCGGCAGGGCCTCAGGGGCAGGTCCGTGCCCTTGCCGGATGGCGCACACAAGGAGGTGGCGTTGTCGGAGCGCGGATGGGACCCGAGCGGCCCGGACGGGCGGGGGCGGGCGGCAGCGGAGGAGCCGGGTGACACCGTGTGGCGGCTGAGGTCCCGGGGGTGCTGGCAGGAGGCCGCCGAACTACTGCGGCCGACCGCCGAGCACGACCCGGACGCGGCCCTGGGGCGGGCCGAACTCCTCATCGAGCAGTGCCTGTTCACCGCCGCGCACTGGACCCAGGCCGAACAGGCGCTGCGCCTGGCGGAGGCGATGGCCTCCGGCACCGAGCAGCGCGCCGCCGCCGCCTGCGCCCGCGGCTTCCTCGCGTACGTGGCGAGCGTGCTCGGCCCGCGGGACCGGCTGGACGAGGCGCAGGCCGCGCTCGGCCGCACCTCGGCCCTGCTGCCGCCGGACGCCCCGGGCCGCCCGCTGCTGGACTTCCGGCGCGGACTGGTCGCCGAGAACCTGCTGCGCGACCGCAGCGCCGCCTGGATCGCCTACCGCCGGGCGCACGAGGGCGCCGGCGAGCGCGGCGACGAGCTGCTGCGCTCGTACACCTGGCGGCACCTGGCCGCGCTGGCGCTCTCGCGCGGGGAGCGCGGGAACGCCCGGGAGGGCTTCGACGCCTCACTGCGGTTGCGCGAGCAACTCGGCTTCACCGTGGGGGTGGCGCCGGCACTCGCGGCGCTCGCCGAGGTGTCCGAGCCGCCCGAGGCCGCGAGGCTGCGCGCCGAGGCCGCCCGGCTGGTGGCCGCCCTGGGCGGGGTTCCGGTCTGGCTCGCACGCCAGCTGGGCGCCACCGGCACGCCGGGGCCTCCCCCGGCCGGGCGCATCACGAGCGAGACCCGGGGCACGATCAGCTAAGGTGAGGCTAACCTGGCCGGGGGGAGCAGTACCCCGGCCGGGTCGCCTTGCCGTTCCCCGGGCACCGCCATGCCCCGGTCCGGCCGCGTCCGGCGCACCACCGCCGCCGGGCACCGCCGGGCGGACCATGGGCGCCCCGGTCGACCCGTTGGGGCCGCCCATGACCGCGAGCAGCACCCGGCCCGACCCCAGGCCGCACGCCCTCCGCACCACCGGGGCGCGCACCCCCGTCCCCGCTCCCGCCCCCACGGCCCCGGGCGCTCCCTCGTACCACCGGCTGTCCGGGCTCTCCCCCGTCCTGACGGTGCGCTGCGCCCCGCCCCGGCGCGGCGACGGCTGGCTGCCCGCCGCCGACCTCGCCGCCCGCCCCGAAGCGGTGCGCGAGCTGATCGCCCATGACGCCCGACAGGGCCTCGCCCGCTACGGGCAGCCGCTGCGCCCGGACGTCGCGGCCGGCTTCGGGCTGCACCGCTTCGTCTGGCCGGTCTCGCTGCTGTTCACGCTGCCGTGGTTCCTGGAGCGGCGCGTCCCGCTGCTCGCCCTCGGGGACGTCGCGCTGCGCCGGCGCCCCGACGCGGTCGAACTGACGGTCCGCCCGACGGAGTTCGCCTGCCTGCCGGACGACCCGGCGGCCGGCTCGGGGCAGGCCCGGACGGTGCCGGACGAGCAGGCGCTGGCCGCCGCCCTGCGGTCCGCGCTGGGCGGGTTCCTGGCCCCGGTGCTCACCGCCCTCGGCCCGGAGGCGCGGCGCGGGCGCCGGGTGCTGTGGGCGATGGCCACCGACGCGACGGTGGAGGGGCTCTGGTACGCGGGAGGGCTGCTCGGGGAGCAGGAGCGGGCGCGCACCGAACTGTCCGCGCTGCTCGCGCCCGGCGAACCCCTCGACCCCGCGCACACGCCCGGCGCGGGCGACCGCCCCGCTCCGGCCCCTGCTCCCTTCACCCCGGGCGCCGGTTTCGCGCCCCCGGCTCCCGGGGACGACGGCGCGCCGGGCCCGGACCGGTTCCGGGCCAGCTGCTGCCTCGTCTACACGGCGGACCCGAAGGACATGTGCGACGGCTGTCCGCGCGTCACCCGGCGTTGACGAATTCCGGGAACCATCCGCTCCGCAGCCGGGGATCCGCCTCCGCCACCGCGGGCACGGATTCCCGGGAGCGTTCCGGGGAACGGCGCCGCCGCAAGGAATCCCCGGACGGCGGCGCGGCGGCGGCACGGCGGACCGCAGACCGGACGGGGGATCAGGCCGCCACCGCCGCCGTCCCGCTGAGCTCGAACCACATCCGCTTGCCGGAGCCGCGCGGCTCCACGCCCCAGGAGTCCGCGAGCGCCTCGACCAGCATCAGCCCGCGCCCGGAGGAGGCCTGCTCCCCCGGTGTCCGGCGGGTCGGCCAGAGGTCCGACTCGTCCTCCACCTCGACCCGCAGCCGGGCCCTGCCTCCGTCCGCCTCCGGCTCCCGGTAGAGCCGGGCGGTGAACATGGCGTCCCGGTCGGTGTGCCGGATGGCGTTGGTGACCAGCTCGGAGGAGAGCAGCTCGGCGGTGTCGATGAACTCGGCCACGCCCCAGCGGCGCAGCGCGTCGCGCAGCTCGGCCCGGACCTCGGCGACCCGCGCCAGGTCGGCCTGGCCGATCCGGCGGCGCAGCTGCTGGGCGGCCAGACCGCCGGCCGGGCCGTCCCAGCGCAGGAGCAGCAGCGCTATGTCGTCCTCGCGCTCGCTGGAGTCGGCGGCCTGGGAGGCGATCCGGTCGGCCAGCTCCTCCAGCGGGTCGCGGGCGGCCTCCGCGGCGTCCGGCAGCGGGCGGGCGAGCACCCGGGTGAGCCGGGAGACGCCCTCGTCCAGGTCCATGCCGCGCGCCTCGACCAGGCCGTCGGTACAGAGCAGCACGGTCTCGCCCGGGTCCAGGCTGAACCTGGTGACCCGGTACTCCTGGTCCGGGTCGATGCCCAGCGGCAGCCCGCCGGCCACCGGCACCACGGCGGCGGTGCCGTCCGCGCGGCGCACCACCGGGTCGAGGTGGCCGGCCCGGACCGCGTAGACCACGCCGTAGTCCACGTTGACCTCGGCGTAGGTGCAGGTCGCGAAGTGGTCGGTGTCCAGGTCGGCGAGGAAGCGGGAGGCGCGGGCCATCACGGCGGCGGGCGGGTGGCCCTCGGCCGCGTAGGCGCGCAGCGCGATCCGCAGCTGGCCCATGATCCCGGCCGCGTGCACGTCGTGGCCCTGGACGTCGCCGATCACCAGACCGACGTGTCCGCCGGGCAGCGGCACCACGTCGTACCAGTCGCCGCCGATCTGGAGGCCGGAGCCGGCCGCGAGGTAGCGCACGGCGGTGGTCACGCCCCGGACGGACGGGACGGTGCGCGGCAGCATCACCCGCTGGAGGCCGGCCGCGAGTTCGTGCTCGGCGTCGTGCAGCCGGGCCCGGGCCAGCGACTGGGCGACCAGCCCGCCCAGGGTGGTCAGCAGGATGCGCTCGTCCGCGTCCAGCTCGCGCTCGTCGTCGAAGCTGACCACGCAGACACCGATCGCCCGGCCGCTGGCCACCAGCGGCAGGTACGCCCAGGAGCCCCGACCGGTGCGGCTGGTCAGCTCCCACGCCTCGGGGTAGCCGTCGCGGAACTCCTCGCGGGTCGAGACGAAGACCGGCACGCGGTGGCGCAGCGCCTCGGCGGCCGGGTGGCCGGGCGGCAGCACGGTGCGGTCCCAGCCCGCCAGCGAGTCGGCGCGGTAGCCGGAGGCGCCGAGGATCTGCGCCCGTCCGGCCTCGAAGGAGGCCAGCACCAGGCCGTCCGGCGGCAGTCCGGGCAGCGGAAGCTCGGTGAACACCCGGGCCACGTCACGCACGGTGACGGCTTCGGAGAGAGCGCGCGCCGCCTCCTTGATGAACCGGGAGCGTTCCTCGCGCAGCAGGGCCATCCGGTCGGCGCGGTCCCGCTTGTGCAGTTCGACGGTGGCGTCCCAGACGAAGCCGACCATCCGGGAGGCCCGGCCGAAGGCGTCGGCGAGCACCCGGCCGCGGAAGCGCACCGCGCGCATGCCGCCGTTCGCCCCGACCGTGCGGTAGTAGGCGCCGCACTGGCCCAGCTCGGCCACCGCGCGCTCGACCCGGCGGCGCACCACGGGCGCGTCCTCGGGGTGCAGCAGGGCCAGGAAGGAGGCTGCGGTGCGGTCGAAGCGGCCCTGTTCCAGGACCTCCGGTCCGATGATCGCGCAGGCCCGCTGGTCACCCTCCAGGACGTCGCGGCGGATGTCCCAGTCGAAGGAGCCGATGCCGTTGGCCGCCATCGCGGGCTCCAGCCAGTCCGGCATGGTGTCGGCGGAGGAGGGCGGCAGTCCGCCCGACAGCACGGGCGCCAGCCGGGCGGCCGCGAGGCTGGGGGACGGGCGCACCGCGGAGCCGCGGCGCGAGGCCTGGGCGGGCGGCCGGGCCCGGCCGGTCCCGGCGGTGGCGGGGCCGGCGACGGGCTGCCCGGGGGTGCGCGACTCCAGGGCGCCCGACTGCTCGGCGACGCGCGGCTCGACGGCTCTCGGCCTGGCGGTGCGCGCTTCCACCGTCCTCGGCTCCACGGTTCGCGGCTCTACGGTTCGCGGCTCGACGCCGGGCGCCGCGCCGGGAGGTAGCGCCGACCCCGACGACTCGGGCTCAGTGGGCATGCTGCTCCTGCCGCTGCCGTGGCGGACCGCGCCGACCGTCCGGACGGGCCGCGTGGCGGTGTGATCGGTCGTGCTGGATAGGACGGTGCGACGGGCGGTGGCCAGTCGAGGTTCGGTCTCCCCGCTGCTCCCCGCACGTGGACACACATTCCCACCATCCTGGCCAATGTTCGGCCGAGCGGCAATGGTAACGGGCCGGAAATCTTCCGTTCCGCCTTCTGTTCAGGGCTTCCTTCGACGGCGAATCAATCGACGGCGAACCATCCTGCGGCCCGGCAGGCCGGGCCCGGTCGGGATCGGGCCCGGTAGGCATCGGGACACCGCCGGCCCCGGCACCGGCCCCGGGCTCAGGGCAGGGCGAGTTCGAACCAGGTGACCTTGCCGTCGCCGCGCAGCTGCACGCCCCAGGAGTCCGCGAGCGCCTCCACCAGCAGCAGGCCGCGCCCCGAGGTCGCGTACTCGGCCTCCGGATCTCGCCGGCGGCCGGGCAGTCTGCCGGCGCCGTCCTGCACCTCGATGCGCAGCCGGTGGTCCGAGCCGAGCACCGCGTCGAACACCGCGCCGTTGCCCGTGTGCAGCAGTGCGTTGGTGACCAGCTCGGAGGAGAGCAGCTCGGCGGTGTCGGACAGCTCCGGCACCCCCCAGTGGCTCAGCGCCGAACGCAGCCGCTGCCGGACCGCACCCACCCCGACCAGGTCCGCCGGGTCGAGCGCGACGTGCAACCGCCGGTGCACGGCACAACCCGGAGCCGGTGCGCCCGGCAGGGTCGTCCCGGTGCCGCCGACCGGCGCCTGGACCGGCCCTGACCGGTAGGCGTCGCCGGAACTCGTCCGCTGCCGCGGGAATCGCGACTGACCGTCCATCAACACATGCCCCCGCCCTGGAATCCGGGCCCCCCGCCCCCGGATCCCCCGCCGGCCGGGTGGCCCCCTCGTTCTGACCACTCATCCTCATGCCCAGTTGACGGCGTTTGCAACAGTGTGCGTCCCATCACGTGGGGTGAAAGGGGCACGGGGTGGTCCGCGTGATCCAACTGCCCGCGCCGGACAGGTTTGCGAAGCGCAGAGGCCGTTTTCGAAGACGCCGCACCCCGATCCCGCGCACACCCGGCGCCCGTACGGACCGCGCACCCGACCACACGCCCCCTGCCCCGCTCCCGCCGCGCGCCGGGGCCGGACGTCCGCTCACGGGCCACCTCTCCCCACCCGGCCCCGCACCCGCCCCTCACCCCCCTCCCCCACCCAGCAAGCCGAACGCCCGCGGAGCGGCAACGCTGGACAGGGCGGCCCGGTGCGGGTTCAATGACCCGAGGTGTTTGAACGACGTTCTAACATCGCCCCGACAGCCCCTGCCGAGCCCTGAGGCCTCACGGCCCCGAGCCGACCCCCTCCCCGGCGACCGCGAGCGAGGAACCGTGCGACTGACCCCCACCGAGCGGGACCGGCTGCTGATCTTCACAGCAGCCGAGCTGGCCCGCGCCCGCCGCGCCCGGGGCGTGCGCCTCAACATCCCCGAGGCCACCGCCCTGATCGCGGACACCGTCTGCGAGGCCGCCCGCGACGGCCTGCGCCTGGCCGAGGCCATCGAGGCCGGCCGCTCCGTGCTGACCGCCGACGACGTGCTGCCCGGCGTGCCGGACGTGGTCACCGTCATCCAGGTCGAGGCCGTCTTCGAGGACGGCACCCGCCTCGCCGTCGTCAACGACCCGTTCAAGGGCGCCGGCTCGCTCGGCGACGAGGCCCCCGGCGGCGTGCTGATCGGCGACGGCGCCGGCTACGACCCGATCGAGGAGACGCTGCTGCTCCCGGTCCACAACACCGCCGGGGTGCCGATCTCGGTCACCTCGCACTTCCACTTCTTCGAGGCCAATCCGCGCCTGGCCTTCGACCGTGCCGCCGCCTACGGCACCCACCTGGCCGTCCCGGCCGGCTCCTCGGTGCGCTTCGACCCGGGCACCACCGTCGAGGTCGGCCTGGTGCCGATCGGCGGCGAGCGGGTCGCGATCGGCTTCGCGGGGCTCGTGGACGGCCCGCTGGACGCTCCCGGCGCGAAGGAGGCCGCCTTGGCGAAGGCCCGCGCGACCGGCTACCTGACCGGCTTCGACGACGCGGAGGTGCCCTCATGAGCGAGCGACGGGGTCACCCCCGGCCGAAGGCCGGCGGAGAGCAATCGAACAGAGCGGCCGCACCGGCGTGGTCGGCCGAGCGAAGCGAGGCGGGAGCATGACGGCGATCACCCCCCACGACTACATCTCCGTGCACGGCCCGCGCGCCGGGGACCGGGTCCGGCTCGGCGACAGCGGACTGATCGTCCGCGTGGAGTCCGACTCCCAGGCGCCCGGCGACGAGTTCCTGGCCGGCTTCGGCAAGACCGCCCGCGACGGCCTGCACCTCAAGCCCGCCGCCGTCCGGGACACCTGCGACGTGGTGATCAGCAACGTGCTGGTGATCGACGCGATCCAGGGCGTCCGCAAGACCTCGATCGGGCTGATCGGCGGCCGGATCGCCTCGATCGGGCGGGCCGGCAACCCGGACACCCTGGACGGCGTCGACGTGGTCGTCGGCACCGGCACCACGATCGTCTCCGGCGAGGGCCTGATCGCCACCGCCGGCGCCATCGACACCCATGTCCACCTGCTCTCGCCGCGGATCATGGAGGCCTCGCTCGCCTCCGGCGTCACCACGATCATCGGCCAGGAGTTCGGCCCGGTCTGGGGCGTCGGCGTCAACTCGCCCTGGGCGCTGCGGCACGCCTTCAACGCGTTCGACGCCTGGCCCGTCAACATCGGTTTCCTGGGCCGCGGCTCGTCCTCCGACGAGGCCCCGCTGATCGAGGCGCTGGCCGAGGGCGGCGCGTCCGGCTTCAAGGTGCACGAGGACATGGGCGCGCACACCCGCGCACTGGACACCGCACTGCGGGTCGCCGAGGAGTACGACGTCCAGGTCGCCCTGCACACCGACGGCCTGAACGAGTGCCTCTCCGTCGAGGACACCCTGCGCGTCCTCGACGGCCGCACCATCCACGCCTTCCACATCGAGGGCTGCGGCGGCGGACACGTCCCCAACGTGCTGAAGATGGCGGGCGTGCCGAACGTCATCGGCTCCTCCACCAACCCCACCCTGCCGTTCGGCCGGGACGCGCTCGGCGAGCACTACGGCATGATCGTCTCCGCGCACGACCTCAAGGTCGACCTGCCCGGCGACGCCGCGATGGCCCGCGACCGCATCCGGGCCGGCACGATGGGCGCCGAGGACGTGCTGCACGACCTCGGAGTCATCGGCATCACCTCCTCCGACGCCCAGGGCATGGGCCGGGCCGGCGAGACGGTGCGCCGCACCTTCGCCATGGCCGGGAAGATGAAGGCCGAACTCGGCCCGCTCGACGGCACCGGCTCGTACGGGACGACGGACGGCGGCGACGACAACGAGCGCGTGCTGCGCTACATCGCCAAGCTCACCGTCAACCCGGCCATCGCGCACGGCCTCTCCCACGAGGTCGGCTCGATCGAGGTCGGCAAGCTCGCCGACATCGTGCTGTGGCGCCCGGACCACTTCGGCGCCAAGCCGCAGCTGGTCCTCAAAGCCGGCTTCCCCGCCTACGGCGTGGTCGGCGACCCCAACGCCTCCACCGACCGCTGCGAACCGCTCGTCCTGGGGCCGCAGTTCGGCGCCCACGGCGCGACCGCCGCCGACATCTCGGTGGCCTTCGTCGCCCGGGCGGCCGCCGACGGCGCCTACCTCGACCGGGCCGCCGACGGGCTGCCCACCCGCCGTCGCCGGGTCGGCGTACGGGGCACCCGCGGCATCGGGCCGCGCGACATGGTGCGCAACGCCCGCGTCGGCCACGTCGAGGTCACCGAGACCGGGCTGGTCTCACTGGACGGCTCGCCCCTGCGCTCCGAACCCGCGGACAGCGTCTCGCTCAGCCGCCTCTACTTCCTCTGATTCTCCTAGGGACTCGATGATGACCACTCCCACGCCCGCCTCGCTCGGCTACCGGATGCCCGCCGAGTGGCACCCGCACGACCGCACCTGGATGGCCTTCCCCACCACCAACCCCACCTTCGACGGCCCCGAGCAGCTGCACGCCGCCCGCCAGGCCTGGGCCGCCGTCGCCGACACCATCGTCGGGTACGAGCCGGTGACGCTGATCGTCAACACCGGTGAGACGGCGCAGGCGCGCAAGTACGTCTCCGAGCGGGTCGAGATCGTCGAACGCCCGCTGAACGACGCGTGGATGCGCGACATCGGCCCGTCCTTCCTGATCGACGGCAAGGGCTCGCTGGCCGCCGCCGACTGGATCTTCAACGGCTGGGGCGCGCAGTCCTGGGCCCGCTGGGACAAGGACCAGCACATCGCCGAGCACATCAGCGAACTGACGGAGGTGCAGCGCTTCGCCTCCCGGCTGATCAACGAGGGCGGCGGCATCCACGTCGACGGCGAGGGCACGGTGCTGGTCACCGAGACCGTCCAGCTCGGCGAGGGCCGCAACGCGGACTGGACCAAGGAGGAGGTCGAGGCCGAGCTGCACGCCTTCCTCGGCACCACCAAGGCGATCTGGCTGCCGCGCGGACTCACCCGCGACTACGACGAGTTCGGCACCCGCGGGCACATCGACATCGTCGCCTCCTTCGTGCGCCCGGGCGTCGTGGTCGCCCACGTCCAGCCCGACCCCTCGCACCCGGACCACGAGGTCTGCCGGGAGCTGGTCGCCGTGCTGCGCGCCTCGACCGACGCCCAGGGCCGACCGCTGGAGGTCATCGAACTGCCCGCCCCCACCGTCCTGCTGGACGAGGACGGCGAGCCGGTCGACTACTCCTACATCAACCACTACGTGGCCAACGGCGCGGTCGTCCTGTGCGCCTTCGACGACCCGCGCGACCAGGAGGCCGCCGCCATCCTCGCCGAGGCCTACCCGGGCCGCACCGTCGAACTCGTGGACGCCCGCGAGATCTTCGCCAACGGCGGCGGCATCCACTGCATCACCCAGCAGCAGCCGAAGGCACTCTGACCTGCTGCTACGGCTACCGAAGCGGGAGTGGGCCGTTCTCCCACCCCGCTTCGGTAGCCTTCTGAGCTCCGTTCCACCGAGGAGATCCGCACATGGCCGACCCCCGCCCGCGCCGGCCGGCGCGCCCCCGCGAGGAGGTCTTCGCCACCGCCCGGGCCGCGATCGCCGAACACGGGCTCGCCAAACTCACCATGGCCGGGCTCGGCAAGCAGCTCCAGATGAGCGCCGGGCACCTGCTCTACTACTTCGGCAGCAAGGACCAGCTACTGCTGGAAACCCTCCGCTGGAGCGAGGACCAGCTCGGCGCCCGCCGCCGCGAGGCCCTCGCCGACCGCGCCCTCGACCCCTGGCAGCGCCTCGACGCCTACCTGCGCCTCTACCTGCCGGAGGGGGCGGGCGATCCGCGCTGGATCCTCTGGGTCGAGGTGTGGGGCCGCTCCCCCGCGAGCGCCGAGATCCGCCGGGGCCAGCAGGAGATCGAGGCCCCCTGGCAGGCCGACCTGGTCGCCCTCATCGAGGAGGGCGCCGCCGCCGGCCACTTCACCCCCGGCCCGGCCGCCGACCGCGCGGTGCAGATCCGCGCCCTGCTCGACGGCCTCGCCGTCCCCATCGCCATCGGACTCCCGGACGCCCACCGCCCCGCCGCCCTCGCCCAGGCCGTCGCCGTCACCGGCACCCTCCTGCGCACCTGAACCCACCCGCGGCCACTGCGGCGGGGCCTGCCGTGGGCCCGCCGGCCGGTTCCGCGCGCGGTGGAGGAGGGCCGGCCGCGACACGGCAGCAACCCGCGCGACGCCCGCCGCCCCCCTGCTCGTCCTCGCCCGGCCGGACTCGGGCAACCGGGCCGCGCCCACCGCTTCCGCCGCGAGGCCTTCACCCGCGCCCTGGCTTCGGTCCGACACCGACCGCCCTGTCCCCGCCCGCGCAGGGGTGGAACGCAGGCCGGTCCGGCGTCACTCGGTCCAGACGGCGGCGGCCGTGCGGTCGTCGGCGTAGCCCTTGGCGCGGACCTGGACCTGGCGGAGGAAGTCGACGGTGCCCGGAGGGTGGGGGTGGGCCCAGTGGGTGGAGAGGAAGTGGGCGACGGCCGGCTCGTCGGCGACGGGGCGGGCGAGGCCGGGGGTGCAGAGGAGGAGGATGTCGCCCGGCGTCGCGGGGACAAGCCGGAAGCGGAACGGGCGCGGGCCGGGGACCGGGGCCTCGGGGACGGTCGGCTGGCCGTCCGGGTGGTGCAGCAGTCGGGCCGCGTAGGCGTCGATCCAGTGGCCGGAGCGCAGCAGGTAGAGCCCGCCCGGGCCGACGCCGAAGGCCGCGCGGTGGCCGGCCTCCGGGTCCAGCGACACCAACAGGCAGTGCAGTGAGGCCGGGGACGGGGTGTCGTCCCCCTCCGCCCGGGGCACCAGGGCGCGCAGCGGGGCGGCCGCGGCGGTGGCCAGGCGCTGGAGGCCGTAGCGGAGCCGGTCGCGGGCGCCGTCGCGCAGGTCGGCGGCCAGGCCGGCCCGGCTGCGCCCGATCGCGGCCGCGAGTTGGTGGCACGCCTTCCCGGTGGCAGCCGCGACCGCCTCGGGGGTGACCGCCTCGTCCTCGGCGCCGCCCGCCCGGTCGAAGCCGCCGAGGACGGCGAGCAGCAGCCCGTCGGGGCCCTCGCCGAACCGGGTGACCAGCAGGGCGTCGCGGCGCGGCTCGCCCCGGTAGCGCGCGGAGTCGCCCCGGACGGAGGCGGCGCGCAGCACGGACGGTCCGTACTGGGCGCCGTCCAGCACGGTGTCCGGTACGAGCGCGCGCAGTGCGCCGGGGTCCGCCTCGGGTACGGCCGTCGGCTCGGGTCCGTAGGTCGGGGGGCGTTCGCCGACGTGCGGGACGGCGGTGCCGCCGTCGGCGCGCGGTGCGCGGATGGCCAGACGGGGGTCCGGGACGGCCGCGGCCTGGGCCACGGGCTCCGGATCGGGTTCCGGGGTGTGGACGGGTTCGGGTTCGGGGGCGGGAGCGGAGGCCTCGGGTTCCCTCGTCTCCTGCGGCTCCATCGCCCCCGTCGCCTCCTCGGCGACGGCGGGCTCGGGCCCGGGCTCCGGTTCGGCTTCGGGCCGGGCTTCGACGACGGACTCGGGCCCGGGCTCCGGTTCGGGGGCGGGCGGAGGGGCGGGCTTCTCCAGCGAGACCGGGTCCGTGACCGGTACGACCTCCGGCTCCGGTGCGGGTTCGGGTGCCGATACCAGCTCAGGTGCGGGCTCAGGTTCCGGCTCAGGCACCGGCTCCGGTTCCTGCGCCGCCTTCGGTGCGTCGTCGGCGAAGGCGGGGGCCGGGAACCGGTGGGTCTCCGTGGAGGTCCGCTGACGCCCGATCCCCTCCGCTCCGCCGATCACGCCGACCGCGGTGTCGAACCAGTCGTCGATGCTGTCCCGGTTGTCCGAAGCGCCTTGCCCGTCCTGCGCCCCAGGAGCCTCCGCGGGCACCTCCGCCGCAGCCGCCCCCACCGACTCCGGCTCCGGCTCCGGCTCCGCCGACCGCTGCTGCCCGATGAGCCCGACCGCCGTGTCGAACCAGTCGTCCACGCTGCCGGCCCCCGGGTCGGCGTGCGGGGTGTCGGGGAGGGTGCCCGTCGGACCGTCGTAGACGGCGTCCCACCAGCCGTCGTCCGGCCGGTGCGGCTGTGCGGGTGCACCCTGCTTGCTCATCTGGCGGCTCCTGGTCGTTCCGTGGTCGCGCCGCCCCGGCGGGCCGGGCTGACGACATTGTTCTCCACCTGCGGCGACCCTGTCCGGGTTTCGGCGACAACCGGTCACCCATCAAAAAGTCCCGGCCACCGCGCTCACCAGCCGGTTCGCCGGACCGGCACCGGGTACGTCGTCCGCTCGTCCGCTTCCGTTCCGTCCGTGCTTGCCGGATGTGTCCGGAGCAGGGCGTTTCCTGGTCATCCGGGCGTGCGGGCCGCCGAAAATGAGGGCCGATGGGGGGCATCGCATCACTCGTTCGGCTGATTAAATGTGCGCATGACCGCGTCGGCCCCCAGTTCGCCCCGACCGAGGACGGCCGCATCCGCGGGCCGCCCGGCGGGTGGACTGTTGGTCCTGCTGCTCGTCGCGCTGCTGACGCTGCTGCCCTGCGCGGGCCAGGCGAAGGCCGTGGACGACCCCGGCCATCCGGCGCCGCCCCCGGCCCCGGTCAGCGCCGTCACCGTCGTCACCGTGGTCAACGTCCAGGTCGCGGTCGGCCAGGCCTCCTACACCGGCCAGGCCGCGAAGGTCACCAGGTCCGCGAAGCCCTCGGACCACCACCGGACGGCCGAGGAGCAGGGGCACTGGATCCTCTGCACCGCCGGCGGCGAGCCGCCGCGCAACAACGGCTGCTCCAGCC
This sequence comes from Kitasatospora sp. NPDC057542, assembly GCF_042801945.1. Classification (NCBI taxonomy): domain Bacteria; kingdom Bacillati; phylum Actinomycetota; class Actinomycetes; order Kitasatosporales; family Streptomycetaceae; genus Kitasatospora; species Kitasatospora sp. NPDC057542. The sequence goes on along the minus strand of NZ_JBHVFE010000073.1, from coordinate 1,771 downwards.
ACCCGTTCTGCCCGCAGGACGCCCAGCTGCCGAACCCGCCGCCGCAGCCGCAGCCCGCGGTGTCACCGCTGACCCCGGCCGCGCCCGAGGCGCTGCCCCGGGTGGTGCCCGCCGGTCTGCTGGAGGGCTCGCACCCGGTCCCCGACCTGCACGAACTCCAGGTCCACCGGTCCTGAGCGGAACCCACCGCCGACGGCACAGCCGCCGGCGGACCCGCCCCTCCTCCCACTCCAGCTGACCGCCGTCACCGACCGGTGCGGCGGGGACAAGGACGACCACCATGGGTTCCGCTTCCAAGCAGTCCAACAAGCCCGGCGGCAAGCAGGACGGCCTCGACCGCCGCGCCCGGATCGCCGAGCTGCGCGCCGCCGAGCAGCGCCGCGACCGCCGCAACAAGATCGTCGCCTCGGTGGCGGCCGGCGTACTGGTGATCGGTGCGATCGCCACCGGCACCTGGCTCGTCATGGACCAGAACCAGAAGAAGAAGGACAAGGAGACCGCCGCCAACGCGGACATCCCGGGCGTGAAGACCTTCGGCGAACTGAGCCGCACCCACGTCAAGGACAAGGTCACCTACCCGATGACCCCGCCGGTCGGCGGCGACCACAACGCGATCTGGCTGGACTGCATGGGCCACGTCTACGACCAGCCGGTCGAGAACGAGCGCGCCGTCCACTCGCTGGAGCACGGCGCGGTCTGGGTGACGTACAACGGCAAGGCCACGCCGGACGACCTCAAGATCCTCTCCGACAAGGTCAAGAAGACCCCGTACTCGCTGATGAGCCCGTACCCGGACGAGCAGGGCACCATCACCCTGAACGCCTGGAGCACCCAGCTGATCGTGGAGAGCGCCGGCGACCCGCGGGTGGAGGAGTTCTTCACCAAGTACGTCCAGGGCAAGCAGACCCAGGAGCCGGGCGCCTCCTGCACCATGGGGCAGATGTGACCGCCGACGCGGGCCGTCCCGACGAGGCCGTGACGGAGGACGCCGCGGACACCGCAACGGACACCGTCGAGGAGGGCGCGGCCCCGCGCCGCCGCCGCATGTGGCTGCCGGCCGTGCTGGCCGCCGCCGTGGCGCTGGCGCTCGGCGTGCCGGCCCTGGTCGCGAGCGGGACCTCGGCGTCCGGCGCGTCCACGCTGGCCGTCCCGGCCGACGACTCCCCCGAGGCCGGGTTCGCCCGCGACATGGCGACCCACCACCAGCAGGCGGTGGACCTGTCGTTCGTCGTCCGGGACCGCACCGCCGACGAGCCGACCCGCACCCTGGCCTTCGACATCATCAACACCCAGGCCAACCAGCGCGGGATGATGATGGGCTGGCTGGACCAGTGGGGGCTGTCCCAGCACTCGACCGCCACGCCGATGGCGTGGATGAAGATGGGCCACGAGTACCAGGCCCACGACGGTTCGCTGATGCCGGGCATGGCCACCAACACCCAGATCGCGAAGCTGCGCACGCTCAGCGGGCGGGACGCCGAGGTGTACTACCTCCAGCTGATGATCGAGCACCACAAGGGCGGCGTCGAAATGGCCCAGGGCTACGTCGACAAGGCCGGGAACGATGCCGAGAAGCGGCTCGCACAGTCGATGGTGGTCGCCCAGACCTCCGAGCTCCAGCTGATGACCGACATGCTCAAGGAGCGCGGCGCCGCCCCCGGCGTGCCCGCCTCCTGAGCGGTCGTCCCGCACGCTCTGCGTCGTCCCGTGCGCCCTGCACGCTCCGCGCGTTCCCCGGACGGCCGGGGCGCCGGCGAGGACGGTCCCGTGC